>NZ_QTMD01000029.1:0-65914 GCF_003602995.1 Bacteroides sp. AF25-38AC
TTAGCACAAGGGGGCAGAATCGCTTGGTTTTAGGGGGCAGCTTACACTGGATTTTCCAATAGGTATTCATAATGCCGATTTATTTTTGTTACATCGGCAAATATAAACGAGAAACTCCCGACAAACGGAATTAATTCAAGGATTACTACCGATTTGTCAGGGATAATGGGATGTTTTTGGGGGATTCAGAAGGGTGATACGACTTTATTCACTCTTATTCTTACGGAAATCTTTAGGGGAAATCCCGGTTATTTTCTTGAATACTCTGTATAGGGATTGACGGTCATTAAAACCCACTTCAAAAGCAATGGCATCTACCGTAAGGTCATCGCCCCCGGGTTCGGACATGATGCGGATGGCTTCTTTCACCCGGAACTCGTTAACGTAAGAGTTGAAATTTTTGCCTGTGCAACGGTTCAGTGCATTGGAGAGATAGTAACGGTTGAACCCGGTCTCTTGGGCAAGGGTGTCGAGCGTCAGGTCGGTGCGTTTATACACCTTTCTTTCGGTCATGGCTTTTTCCACTTCAGCCATTGTTATCGCGTCGTGGGTATCTATGGCAGGTTGACCTGTTTCTGCAGCAAGGTGTCCGTCGTCGCAGATAGTTTCCTCGATGTCAACGGGCAATACTTCTTTTTCACCGGAGGATTGCAGTGCCTGCTTGTCTTCCGGTTGTATGTCTTCCGCTCCGGTTTGCTCTGTATCGGGCACTTTTATGCCTGCCCACTGCTGGCTCCGGCGTACCAGTTTCCGGTAGGCGTTACGTGTCCGGCGATAAAAATACAGTATCAGTCCCAATAAAAGAAGTATGATGACCAGTGCCGTTCCGGTCAAAATGGTTGTATGACGATACATCCGGCTACGAGCTTGCTCCGACTCGATTTTGTGGTCATTAAGTTTCTGGTCGGCTGCCCTGAGCCGCTGTTCCACCCGGCGAAGTACCAGTCCGCTGAAGGCTTCCGCTTCCTTGTCCTTAGCCATCAACGTGGAGTCGAGGTATATTGCCGCTGCTTTTTGATTTCCCGTCACGGCATAATAGCGCGCAAGCACCTCATACAGGCGGCTTTCTTTTTCGGGAATACGGGTGCGGGCATGGTAATCCAGCGCCATGTCAATATACTTTTTAGCCGCTTTCAGCTCTCTTTTCTCCAGATAAATTTCTGCCACATCCGTTGCACGGGACGATACAAATCCGAAATCATTAGGACGGGTAATCTTATCAATGCCCGGAAGCAGCCATTTCAACGCCATGTCGGGTTGCTTCCGCAGGTAGAAGTTATAACCGATATTCGCTTCGGTGATGCCCTCCCACACAACTCTGTCCGGTTCATAGGCCCGTGTAAGTTTAAGCAAAGCCATAAAGCAGGAGTCGGAGCGGTCATAATCCCTGAAACCGTTACGGTACGAAAGGGCCATTCCGCTTATGGCGGGATTTAGTGAGCCGTAATAGTTATCCGTAACGTCAGGGTCTGCCGCCACTTTTTCATAATATTTAATGGCATCGTTGTATTCTCTGAAGTTATAATACAAGTTGGCTATTTCGTTGTATATATATGGACGCGGGGGGAATTCTTTGGTTGTCACCGAGTCCAGCATGGCTGCTACTTTTAGAAAACAGTCGAATGCCTGCTCATAGTCCTTCACGAAAATCCGGTATCCTTCGGCTGCCTGATAAAGTCCGTATATCCGTATAAACGGGAAATTCTTCTGTTCCGCACGTCTCGCCAGCATTTTCATATCGGTCGAAAAATCTTCGGCTGTATAATCGGACGACCATATGAACCCGCCCCGGCGGCTATTATAGAAACGGACGGTATTTGCCACCAGGTCATTTACCAGCTTCCACTCTCCGGACTTGTCGAATGCAGCCGCCTCTTCGAACAGTGCTACCAACCGGGTGCGTGAAAGTGAATCACCGTGCAACAGGCTACCCACTACCTGCATATAGGTGTCGTGATACTCTGCATAAGGCTTACCCACCATTTCAAGAAGCGGATTTCTATCTTCAGAAGATAGATTCGTATCCGTGCACATGGCACGGATACGAGATGATAAATTTGCTTTCTCGGCAGAAACGGTGCCAGGGAAAAGCAAAACTACGAAGATAAATAATAGTGTTTTTATAATGTATTTCATAGGTACTATTAGATTACACAGAAGCCAGGGTTTCGATTACAGGAAAATACAAGAAAAGGGTTCTTTTCTTCTACCATTCACATTGTCAGACTCTTTTGCTACCTTTCTTTTATATTATACTTTGTTTGTTCACGCTTTATTTAACATTTTAATCTTGCAAATATATTAATTTCGTGTGTACTTTCCATGAATTTCAATAAAACAAAATTGCTTTATTATAACATTTCGCATATTTCATTCAGATTGTGTGCCACTTGCTTCCACTTCGGTGCCACTCAATGCCACTCCTTATTGACTCCATTGTAATACAACTACTTGCATCTACTTTCGCTCCGCATTACTATTGATGCAGATTTAATAGTTTAATTATGATGGACGAAAATCAGAATGAAGAAGAAGTATTGCTCGTCGCCGACAAAGACGACGGCGGCAAGCTCAAGGCAGTGGACAAGTCCGCTGCACGGGAAGGCATTTTTCGTATGCTTTTACCCTCGATGGAGAATATGGACGATTTTGTAAGGGTGAGCAGCCAATCGACCATATTGGAGGACTTTTTCCGCAACTTGCATCGCCAATATGATCGCCCCACCGACTTCCGGTTCTATCATATTCCGGCAGCGTTGTTCGGCACATTGGATGTTTTCACCGATATGCTCCGGAATCCGGAGGACAACAAGGATTTCATTGCACAGTACGAAGTGAACCCCGATGATTATGCAAAGCAGTTACCGGAACAGCAGACAGCCAACGGAGAAACCGTTTCCGAACAGACCGCAACGACGGAACAGACCGGTGCGGAGCAACAATCGGCGCAACCCGTCGGCATCGAGAACCGCATCGATTGGGAACAACTCGCCCGTCTGGGTGTCACCCGCGAATCATTGGAACAGTCCGGTGATTTGTCAGCCGTACTTTCCGGCGGCAAGTCCGGTCTTGTCACCATCACCACCGAAGTGGAAGGCATCCCCATCACCACGCAGGGACGCATCCATTTCGCGGAAGGCAAGGACGGCAAACTGGACTTGAAGATTGACTGCTACCGTCGCGAACCTGCCCTCGACTTGCCCTTTTATGGCGTACTGCTGGACAAGGAAGCGAAGGACAATATCCTCGCCACCGGCAATGCCGGGCAGCCCGTCGCCCTCCCGTTGGATGGCGGCGAACCGAAGCCCTGCCTCATTTCCCTCGACAAAGTGACGAACAATCTCGTAGCCGTCCCGGTGGACGACATCCTTATCCCGATGGATTTCAAGGGCATTACGTTCACCCCGGAACAGCACCGCCAACTTTCCGAAGGCAGGAAAGTATTAGTGGAAGGCATGGCTTCACAATGGGGAAGTCCATTCGATGCCTATATGCAATACAATGTAGCCAAAGAGAAATTCGACTACAATTTTGACGGACTGGACAGAAACCGCTATAAAAAGCAGGAAAAGGAGCAAAAAGCAGCAACCGCACAGTCACAGACTGATGCGCAATCACAAGCCCCCTCACAGCCTGCCGCCAACAAATTCTTCATCCCCAAGAAACTGTTGGGCAAGGAACTCACCCCCGAACAACAGGAGAAATTCGGAAAATTAGAGACCATCTACGTCACCGGCATGAAGGACAGGGACGGACAGCCGTTCAATGCCTACGTCCGCATGAACCTCGACCGTGGCAAGCCCGATTTCTTCCGTTACAATCCCGACAAAGCACAGAGCCGTGCAAGGGAAATTACCCCGACCGCCGAACACAAGACACAGGTAGCAGTGAACAACGGTGCGACCGCCGAAGCCACCAGGCACGTGCAACGACCTCTGAAACCTGCCCAGGCACAACCTGCACAGGTTGAAGCGGCAAAGAAGGCAGAAAATAAAAAGGGCAAAGGCAGAAAAATATAAAAACTAAAAAGGAAAAGTTATGAAAGTAATCATTGCAGAAAAACCGAGTGTGGCACGGGATATTGCCCTGATAGTAGGCGCGAAAGAGCGCAAGGACGGATATATGAATGGTAACGGTTACGCCGTTACCTGGGGCTTCGGTCATCTGGTGGGGCTTGCCATGCCCGAAGCCTACGGCTACGAAGGCTTTCGCCGCGAGAACCTCCCCATCTTTCCGGAGCGTTTCCAGCTCGTACCTCGCCAGATAAAGGACGGCAAGCAGTACAAGGACGACCCCGGAGTAGTCAAGCAACTTGCCGTTATCAAAGAGCTGTTCGACAAGTCCGAGTCCATTATTTGCGCCACCGATGCCGGTCGCGAGGGAGAATTAATCTTCCGCTACATCTACCATTATCTCGGTTGTAGCAAGCCCTTCTCCCGTCTTTGGATCAGCAGCCTGACCGACAAAGCCATCCGTCAGGGGCTGGATAACCTGAAAGACGGCAGACAGTACGACAATCTTTACCGCAGTGCCAAGGCTCGCAGCGAAGCCGACTGGCTCGTGGGTATCAATGCCTCCCAAGCCTTGTGCCTTTCTGCCGGACGTGGCGTGTTCTCTCTGGGCAGAGTGCAGACACCCACTTTGATGATGATATGCAACCGCTATATGGAGAACAAGAACTTCACCCCGCAGAAATACTACCAGCTCTGCGTACAGTCCGGCAAAGACAACATCACCTTTGCCGCCCTCTCTGCCGATAAATACGAAAAGAAAGACCAAGCCGACAGCAATTTGCAGCAAATCCAGTCCTCCGGCACATTGCAGGTCACCGCTGCCGATAAGAAAGAAGCCGCACAGGAGCCGCCTTTATTATATGACTTGACCACCTTGCAGAAAGAGGCAAACGTCCGTCACGGCTTTTCAGCGGACAAGACCCTCTCCATTGCACAAAGTCTGTATGAAAAAAAGGTCATGTCATATCCCCGTACCGGCAGCCGCTATATCTCCGATGATGTATTCGACATTATTCCGGAGCGTATCCGTCTATTGGCAGCCTATCCCCGTTTTGCAGCCTATGCCGCCACATTGGACGGTCAGCCGTTGAACAACCGCAGTGTCAATGCCGCCAAAGTCACCGACCACCATGCACTGCTCGTTACCGAGAACCTGCCCGGCGAACTCTCTCCGGACGAGCGAACCATCTACGAGATGGTAGCCGCCCGCATGCTTGAGTCCTTTTCCGGCAAATGTATCATGGAAAAGACCGCCGTCACCTTGCAGGCTGCCGGTGTCACATTCTCCGTACATGGCAGTGTCATCAAGGTTCCCGGCTGGCGTTCCGTGCTCAACCTTTCCGATGAAGAAGACGAGGACAGTGCCACCTTGCCCGAACTTCATCAGGGCGACGCCTTACCTATATATAATAGTGAAGTATTGGAGAAACAGACCAAGCCCCGCCCGTTCCATACCGAAAGCACCTTGCTTGCAGCAATGGAGAGCGCAGGCAAGGAACTGGAAAATGAAGAAGAACGCCGGGCGATGAAAGAGGTGGGTATCGGCACCCCTGCAACCCGTGCCGCCATTATCGAGACCTTGTTCAGCCGTGACTATATCCGTCGGGAAAAGAAATCGCTCGTTCCGACAGAAAAAGGACTCGCCGTGCATTCCATTGTCAAGGACAAGAAGATAGCCGACATATCCATGACCGGCAGTTGGGAGAGTGCCCTTGCCAAAATTGAGACCGGCGAAACCGATGCCGACACCTTCCACCGTGGAATAGAAGTCTATACCGCACAGATCACGACCGAACTCCTGAATACCGCCATCTCCATAGCATCCGCAGCCGATGGCCCCGTATGCCCCAAGTGCAAGCGGGGGCACGTGCTGTTTTACAACAAGATAGCCAAGTGCAGCGATGTGGATTGCGGTCTGAAAGTATTCCGCAATATCTGTAACAAGCAACTGACCGACAAGCAAATCACCGAACTTCTGACAAAAGGGAAGACCGGAGTAATCAAAGGCTTGCAAGGCAAAAGCGGCAAGCCCTTCGATGCCTCCCTCGCTTTCGATGCGCAGTTCAATGTTACTTTTTCCTTTCCAGACAAGGGAGCGCAAGGCACAGCGAAGAAGAAAAAGTAACCCTGCCCGTGTGACACAATAATCGGAAAGTGCTATATTTGCCACTGAAAGTTCATAACTCATAAATAATTGTTTTGCAGTTGTTTGTTATGGATTTTTTAGTGGTGGCACTCAGGGAGGGATACCCTGGGTGCTTTTACATATCGCCTTTCCCCATTTATCTTTTCCGGGCAATCCCGCCCGACCACTAAAAAATCCAAGTTATGAATAAGAATAAGAAAAATAGTAAGAACAGACAACAGTACCAACAACAAGGACAACAACAGAAGCAGCACAGACAGCAGCAGGGAAATCAGCAGCAATCGAAACTGCAAAAGCAGCAGCAACCCAAACAATCCGAACAGCAACCGCAGGAACTGTCTTACTACCGCCTGCTCTTGCTCTCTTTCCTTAGAGAATCCCATCCCGAATTAGTGAGCGATACCGACTTTATCGCCACCCGTGCCGACAGCGCCGCCGAAGCATACTGCGAAGCTGTCCGCACCGGCTCCACCCACGATGCGGCTGCCGAAATTGCCAATCAGATATTATTCTCCGGGCTTCACTTCTCCAAGTACGATGTCATTGTCACCGTCCTTTGGAACGAGTTCAGTGAAGAAGTCCCGCAGGGCAATGCCGGTACCCTTGCCTTGCGACTCCTTCCCGTGTGTGAGGAAATCTTTGCCAAATATCCGCTTTCCGATGAATTTATGTTCGAGCCTGCCTTCGACAATCTCTATACGGAAATCACAGGTACAATTTTAATTTGGTTGGACGATAATGGCATACAATAAGAAAGCGCACCTGAAAGACAATATCGAAGCAATCAAACTGGCATTTGCATTGGAGCGTGAAGGACGCACCGCCACACCGGAAGAACAGGCAGTCTTGCGTGCCTATTCCGGTTTCGGAGGTATCAAGGCGGTACTCAACCCCGCATCCAGCCTTGCCGACATTGCCCGTTGGACAAAGAGCGACCGCGAACTCTTTCCTCTTGTTTCACAGCTCCACAGCGTTATCCGCAACCATTCAAAGGACGAAGCGGAATACAAACGCTACTTTTCCAGTTTGAAAAACTCTGTTCTGACGGCGTTCTATACGCCGCAGGACATTGTTTCTGTCCTTGCTTCCGAATTGGGCAACCACGGAATTGTCCCGTCCCGTTTCCTCGACCCGTCGAGTGGAACCGGAGTATTTGTCGATGCTTTCCAACAACATTCCGAGCAACAACATCCCGAACAGCAACCCTCTCAAATTGAGTTATCCCCAACCGGATTACCCCGTCCCGACGTAGTCTGTTTTGAAAAAGACCTCCTGACCGGTAAAATCCTCTCTCACCTCCACCCGGAGGCAAAAGTGGAGATTACCGGCTTCGAGGAAAGCGGACTTCGTTACCTGAACCGTTTCGACATGACCGCCTCCAACATCCCCTTTGGCGATGTAGCGGTATTCGATCCGTCCTTTACCAAGAGCAAGAACCTTATCCGTCAGCAAGCCGCCAAGAGCCTGCACAAGTATTTTTTTCTGAAAGGACTGGACAACCTCCGCGAAGGTGGCATATTGGCGTATATCACCTCGCAGGGAGTTCTGGACTCCCCGGCAAATCAGGACATTCGCTACCAGCTCATGCAACATTCCCATTTGGTATCTGCCATCCGTCTGCCTAACAACCTCTTTACAGACGGTGCAGGTACCGAAGTAGGCAGCGACTTGATTATCCTCCAGAAGAAATCCAATAGGACAGAGCCGCTTACCGAAGATGAAAGTGCATTCATCACTACCACCAAGCGGCAGGACGGCTTCAATGTGAACGACTACATTTTTCGGAATATCCCTATCATCTACACAAAAGCAAGTGTAGATACCGACCCTTACGGACATCCGGCAATGGTTTACATTCACGAAGGCGGTGTGCCCGGCATCGCCTCCCGGCTTCGCGATTTGCTTCGCAATGATTTTCACCGCAGGCTGAATGTGCCCCTCTACCAACAATTTCTCCCGTTGGAAGAACAGCAGAAAAATGTGCAGATGCAACAGTCCCAATCAGCGCAGTTAAGTGAAGCACCGGCATCAATCAAAGAAGCGGAACAAGTCAAAGCATCCGAACCGGTAGCCGCCATCACTCCGGCAGAACCGGTAACCACTATCGTAAAAGAGCCACTGCCCGAACCGAAAGAAGAAATCGAACTTTCCCCGTCCCCGGTATTGAGCTTATATGACCTCTTTGAGTTCACAGCAGAAGAACGCACCCAGATAACCCCGAAAGGCGGCAAACGTCGGACTGCATCCTCTGCCCGGCAACAACCCGTGCAAGGCAACCTTTTCGGTGAACCTACCGGCACGGCACAGCCCTCCGGCAAGAAATCAAAAAGCAAATCCCAACGGAAAACCGTCACTGGGCAGAACCGTCCGCAGCCATCTGGGAAACACCCCGCAGCCATTTCCTCCGTTTTCGATGTACATCGCGAAGAACAACAAACGTCCGGCATCGCAGACGAACAAGCGAAAGAAGCCGCAAGGATAGCCGCCGAAGAAGAACGTAAACAACGAATGCAGCCCCGTCCGTACCTCCATGAAATCCCGTCCCATTACAAAGACGGCTCATTGGCGACAGACGGCAACCTTATAGGCTACCTCCGTGACATCGCATTTGCCCCCATGTTCCACCCATTGGAGCTGCCCGACCGACAGCTCCGCAAACTCTCGCTTTATGTAGAAATCCGTGATACCTACCACGACCTATACAACAGCGAAGCGACGGAACTCAAAGAGAATGTCGTACAGCGCGACAAACTCAACCGCTTATACGACGACTTCGTCCGTCAGTTCGGCAACCTGAACACCCCGAAGAATGTAGACCTTATCCGCATGGACAACGACAACCGCGAAATCCTCTCATTGGAACGCTACAAGGACGGTCGGGCGGTCAAAGCCGACATCTTCGACCATCCCGTGGCGTTCAACAAGAACGAGCTTACCCATGTCGATACATCGGACGAAGCCCTTTCCGCTTCGCTCAACAAATACGGTGAAGTCAACCTCGAATACATGGCAAAGCTCTCTGACAAGTCCGAAGAAACCCTGCTGGACGACCTCAATGGACGTGTATTCTTCAATCCCCTGATTAAAGGCTACGAGATTACCGACAAATTCATATCCGGTAACGTCATTTCCAAAGCGGAAATGATAGAAGAATACATCGCGAAGCATCCCGACAACGAGCGTGCCCGGCAGTCGCTCGCTGCCTTGCGTGCCGCCACTCCCGTGCCCATCTCGTTCGATGAACTCGACTTCAATTTCGGTGAACGCTGGATACCTACCGGCATATACAGCAAATACGCCTCGCACCTTTTCGATACCGACGTAAAAATCACCTACGCCGCCAGCCGTGACGAGTTCAGCGTCAACGCTTCTGCCCGTGGCAACGTGCGCATCCGTGAGCAATACGCCGTCAAATCCGAAAGTCGCCGCTACGACGGTCTGAACCTGATGAAGCACGCCATTCAGAACACCTCGCCCGACATCACAAAAAAAATAATGGTAGGTGAAGATGTCGTGAAAGTCCGTGATACCGAAGCCATCCAGCTTGCCAACAGCAAGATAGACGAAATCCGCAACGGTTTCAGCGATTGGTTGAAAGAGCAGTCTCCCGAGTTCAAACAGCGGCTCACGGATATGTACAACCGCAAGTTCAACAACTCCGTTAAACCCAAGTACGACGGCTCCATGCAGACCTTTCCCGACCTCGACATCAAAGGTCTGGGCATTCCCGGTCTGTACGCCAGTCAGAAAGATGCCGTCTGGATGACAAAAATTAACGGTGGCGGCATCATCGACCACGAAGTAGGCGGCGGCAAAACCCTCATAATGTGCTGTGCCGCCTACGAGATGAAGCGTTTGGGCTTGGCAAACAAACCGATGATTATCGGTCTGAAAGCCAATATCCACGAGATAGCCCAGACCTTCAAGACCGCCTATCCCAACGCCCGTGTCCTTTACCCGGGCAAAGAAGATTTCACCCCCGAGAACCGTGTCCGCATCATGCGCGAGATGCAGAACAACGATTGGGATGCTATCATCCTCTCTCACGAGCAGTTCGGCATGATCCCCCAATCCCCGGAGATACAACAGAAAATCTTGCAGCAGGAACTCGACAGCGTGGAAGAAAACCTCGAAGTATTGAGCCAGCAGGGGACGGAAGTCTCCAACGGTATGCTCAAAGGAGTAGAGAAGCGCAAGGCAAATCTCGAAGCCAAAATCAAGGAACTGACTTTCGAGATAGAGAACCGCAAAGACGATGTGGTGGACTTCAAGCTCATGGGCATCGACCACCTGCTGGTAGACGAGAGCCACAAATTCAAGAACTTGATGTTCACCACCCGCCACGACCGTGTAGCCGGTCTGGGCAACAGCGAAGGTAGCCAGCGTGCCCTGAATATGCTCTTTGCCCTGCGCACCATTCAGGAGCGCAGTGGTAAAGACCTCGGTGCCACCTTCTTGTCCGGCACCACCATTTCCAACAGCTTGACCGAGTTATATTTACTTTTCAAATACCTCCGTCCCAAAGAACTGGAACGTCAGGGTATCAACACCTTCGACGCATGGGCGGCAGTCTTTGCCAAGAAGTCGATAGACTACGAGTTCTCCGTCACCAATGAAATCATCCAGAAGGAACGCTTCCGCTATTTCATCAAAGTGCCCGAGCTTGCTGCCATGTACAACGAAATCACCGACTTCCGCACCGCCGAAGACATCGGCATCGACCGCCCCGCTAAGAACGAGATATTGCACAATATCCCGCCCACGCCCGAGCAGCAGGAGTTTATCCAAAAACTCGTAGCATTTGCCAAGAACGGCGATGCCACCCTTTTGGGACGCGCCCCGTTAAGCAAACGGGAAGAAAAAGCCAAGATGCTCATCGCCACCAACTATGCCCGCAAGATGTCCCTCGATATGCGCCTGATAGACGAGGACAAATACAGCGACCACATAGACAACAAAGCCTCCCATTGTGCCGCCCTGATAAGTCAGTACTACAAAAAATACGACGAGCACAAAGGCACGCAGTTCGTCTTCAGCGACCTCGGCACTTACAAGCCCGGCGAATGGAACGCCTACAGTGAGATAAAGCGCAAGTTGGTAGAAGACCACGGCATCCCCGCCGATGAAGTGCGCTTCATCCAGGAGGCCAAGACCGAAAAGTCCCGCAAGGCAATGATTGCCGCCATGAACGAAGGCAAAATCCGCGTCCTTTTCGGCTCTACCGAAATGCTCGGCACCGGAGTGAACGCCCAGCGCAGATGCGTCGCCATCCATCAGCTTGACATCCCCTGGACACCCAAAGATTTGGAGCAGCGCAACGGTCGTGGCGTAAGAAAAGGCAATGAAATAGCCAAGTTGTTTGCCGACAACAAAGTCGATATTATCAACTACGCCGTCGAAAAATCGCTCGACAGCTACAAATTCAACCTGCTTCACAACAAGCAGCTATTCATCACCCAGCTCAAAAAAGGCTCGATGGGCACGCGCACTATCGACGAGGGCAGCATGGACGAGCAAGGCGGCATGAACTTCTCCGAGTATGTCGCCATCCTCTCCGGCAACACCGACCTGTTGGACAAAGCCAAGTTAGAGAAACAGATCGCCTCACTCGAAAGCGAGCGCAAAGCCTTCAACCGTGGCAAGTCCTCTGCCGAAGCCAAACTGGAAGACATCATGCAGACCGTCACCAGGAACGGCGACCTGATAGCCCGTATCAGCAAAGACCTGCAAGACTTCGAGCAGCGGGTACAGCGCGACGCCCAGGGCAACCCCCTCAATCCCATCCAACTGGACGGCGTAAAAGGCAACGACCCCAAACTCATCGCCCAAAAATTAACCGAGATAGAGGACAAAGCCCGTACCCACGGCGAATCACATCCCATCGGCAAGCTCTACGGCTTCGACCTTCTGGTAAAGACCGAAGCCAGCATGAAAGACGGCTTCGACTTCATCGAAAATCGTTTCTTTGTCCGTGGCGAAGGCAAAATCCTCCACAACTTCAACGGTGGCCGATTAGCCAAAGCCCCCAAGACCGCCTCCCTGATGTTCCTCCGCACCTTTGAAACCATTCCCCCTCTTTTGGAAAGATACCAAAAAGAGACCGAAAAGATTTCAAAGGACATCCCCATCCTCCAGGAAGTAATCAAAGAAACCTGGAAAAAGGAAGACCGTCTCAAACAGCTCAAGTCCGACCTTGCCACCCTCGACCGCAAAATCCAGCTCTCCCTGAAACCCGTCAAACAGACGGAAGACAGCGACAGCAAAGACGAAAGCCAGACCGAGCACCAAAGCGAGTACCAGACCGAGCAGCAAAGTCACGGCACCCCTTACGTCCACCAGATGCCCGACTTCATGAAGAATGCGTCAGCACCCAAACGCGCTGTCCCGCCGCCCTCCATCAGCATCAAGGCTGCCCTGAACCGCACCCCCATTGCCGACATAGGAGCCGTCCCCAACAAGGACGACCCCAATGCCCCCAATCAGGTCAACAAGCCCTCCAAAGGCTTTAAACTCTAAAGGAACAGCCGCTACACTGTATTTGGCAGTTGTAGCGGCTGTTTTATTTGTTATATTTTATAATTTATAAAATGAATCAAGATTGTATACTGTGCATGTTTAATTCCTTATTGTTGATTTTACTGAAAGACATCACATATTCAGCAGTTAGTGCAATAACAGTAATACATATTTTCTTATTTTCATCTAAGATTAATTCTAATTCATCATGCAAATCAATATCCTTTTTTTTAATACTTTCATGCAGCGAAAACGATTTTAAAGAAACGACATGATATTCATTCTCAAATGATATCTTATCAGATAAGTATTCTTTATTTGAATTGTAATGAAATAAGATGGATTGACCAATTTTTTCTTTTGGCAAATTCAATTTTTCCATTTCCATAGTATAAATAAATTTACACTTTGTAAACTTTATTTTCTCATAGGGAATAATATCAGTTTTTTGCCAATTGATAAGGTTTCCGTCAGCTACCCCAATTAAACTATTGGCTATTTTAAAATTACCTTCTTTATAAAGAGTCCCCATACATATACACATAGGCTTTAAGAATTTATCTACGGCTTTGGGAGTAAAAGCATAATCATATATTATTGTATTCTCTTGTACGCTCGGATAAATGATACAATCAATTTTTATATTATCAGATGTAGAAACATTATTAAATAAATAATTAGCCAAAATCGCAGATGGAATATATGAATCACCAAGCATAATCCTTCCTAATGTCCGCAAGTACCTCTCCAATCCCTTTTCAGAACCAATGAAGGACAATTTATTCATCAAGTTTTTTTCAAACTCTTTATCATGGTTGCTCAACTTTAGAATATTTGGTGAAAATGTAATAAACCCATTGAATATCTGCTCTCTTAGGACTTCCCAAACAGAAATGTAGGCTACTGCTCGTTCCTTTCCAACTTGTATTTTCATCTCTTTGACACAGGTTTCAGGACTTGTTGAAGAATAAAAAACAGCTTGTTGTTTCAAATTCAATCTTCCTAATGGAACGGATTTCAAAGCGTCTTGAGGGCAATAGCTAAAAGGAACTATTGATTCTTTATTCTCGGATTCTTGTATATTAAGCCGTAAATGATACAATGTCAGTTCACCTTGATAGGGAACTATCGGTAATATTAGTAAATTACAGTTGCTAATGTTTTTTGTGAAGTAGTCTATGCATATATCGATGTCATTCTCATTTTTTGAAGAACAAAATGAAATGAAGTCCTCTAATTTCTTGATTATTACTTCAAAATCTTCGTTTGTGTAATACTCTTTCATGTAAATCTAATTTCTTTTATTCTTGCAATTGCGCAATTTCTTCTATTACCTCAAAAATATAGTCTGCCCGGTCATCCTCTCCAATAGGCAAAGCACATTCTATTTCTTCCATTATGTTGGAACGGGAAATTAACATAGCCATCTTTTCTTTCAGATATTGTTTAAGTGCTTCATTCTTCTCATTTTGAAAACGTTCTATGAAATCAGGACAACTGTTCAAGATGTAGATAATATCTTCAAAATCATGTGATGTACGCAAATCATTACCGCCCCTGCCTGCCAATGCCTCAAACTTCGTTGCAACATAATAAGTAACCGGAAATACATAAATGCCTGTACCGTCCGGTAAAGTTCTGGATTCTTTTTTCGCTATTGCAGGATGATACCATTTATTAGAAAAGCCGATAACTCCTTCATCATCCGGCATAATATCTACTGTTTCTCCTTGATATATCCATCGGCAAATGGGAGCACCTGGAGTTTGGTCATTTTGAAAACCCTTCTTTCTCAATAATTCACATAGTTCGTTGAAGCCTTTGTAAGAAGCTAATTCTACCACACAATCCACATCCATTGTCGGACGAATATCGGTTGCCGCTGGGTCACTGACATACAATTCAGCAACAGCCCCACCAACATATACCACACTCTCGTTTAAATCACCTAATCCGGAGGCTACTTTCTGTAACCTTTTTAAATTACTACCTGCCATATTCCTGGAAACGTTTTTTAAGTTCAGCTGTCGCTATTTCTATTTCTCTTATTTTGCCGATACGCAATGTATCTACAATAACTAATAATTCGTATAGTTCCGTATCGCTATTTACAATTTCGGGCACAGACTTGTATAATGGTTCTATACCTTGTCCTCTTTCTGTTCCTTTATTATATGGCCATACATACTTTTCTTTTCCCTGACTGATTTCTTCTTTAATAGGAGAAGCGGAAAATGCAGTGGATACTCCACGCACAACGCTGTCCGGCTGAACGGGAAATACATATTTTAAACCATATATAAGAAACTCTTCCAATGCCATGATATTGACCTTCTGTTTATTCCGGTCAACTAATTTGGCGATACGACATCTTTCAAGTGCTTCGGAAACCTCTGAGGCACTGATTTTTAGGGAAGAAGCTATATCTTTATTCAATAGATTCCTTCCACTTTTAGTGGTCTTCTTTAATAATATCACTACGTCTTGTGGACGCATTCCATTATGTTTCTTCATTTCATAATACAATTAATTTGCAATTCGCGAATTGCAAATTAATCACTTTTTTATTTGATATACAAGTAAATGTGATGATTAATTTTCTATCTCACGATTTTTTAATTAAATGCTAATTTGCAATTCGCGAATTGCAAATCAAATAGCAATTACCTTACCCGGATCAAATAGTGTATTTTCCCTCTTGCTTATGTAGCCGCATGGATTGGTCACTAATTCCGTATCATGTAGCCGAAACGGTTCTTTATATTGATGGGAGTGCCCGTATATCCAATAATTAATAGCATTTTCTTCAATCAGCTTATTCAGGTTATTGGCATACAGTGCAGCATACCAACAATTTTGGAGTTGTTCACCAATAGTTTCCAATATAGGGGCATGATGGGAGACAACTATTCTTTTGGCATGTTCTTTTTGTAGTTCTTTGGCTATATAGTCTATGCAAGTGTGGTTTGCTTCATTGTACTTCTCAATGGTTAGTGGAGTGCCTTCAAATTGTATACAAGTAAAATCGTTGCCGCAATTTTGAAGACGTTCACCAATGGTGGGAGGTATGTGTGACCACAATGTCGAAAGGATAATCTGCACTCCATCAATGACGACTGATTGGTTATAGTACCAATGTACATTATCTCTGATTGTTCCAGATGTACTTTTTTTTAAGGATGCTATATCATATCCTTTATAGAACTCATGATTTCCTGGAATGACAAGAACTTGTTCAAAGGCAGAAGCTATGTCATCCCAAAAAGGATTTTGTAGATAATCTTTATCCCAGCACATCGTATCGCCTGCAAGTATCAGTACATCTGCAAAGGGAGTAATTTTTTCCTTTTGAAAATACCAGGCATTTTTCGGTACTTCCAAATGAAGGTCAGATATAAATTGTATAATCATTAATTTACATTTTATCTAATTATGCCCACAAAAGACTATTTATGTAATAGAAATTACTTTTATTATTACAGATAATACAGAGTAACTCATTTCATAATATCATCAATAATAAATAATCTTTTCGTCATTTAATGACTATTTATATCTAGTCAGTGACTATATTTATTGACACCAAATTCAATAGCATTGCTTTTCAGCAAAGCTGTTGAATTTGAATGAGGTCTTTTTATATTCTTAAATTAGAGACTCTAATTTGTAATAATAAAAATAATCAAAAGCTTCAGAATAATTTTCAATATTATAATGATTTGCAGAGGCATAACATATCTGTATCTCTTCTTGCTCTAATCCTGCAAATGCAACGCCAAGTGTTGATATTTTATTGTTCAATGGAGCTATTATAATATTATACTCATCTTTGTACTTTTGGAAAATAGATAATATAATTTGTTTAGTTTCTAGAATGTCTTGACATGAAAAGGTAAATCCCTCATCTATAAGTAAATGTTGAAATCTATTTTTCAAATCTATGTATTTCTGTTCACTAATCTTGAAAAGATCAGGGCTA
This sequence comes from Bacteroides sp. AF25-38AC, assembly GCF_003602995.1. Classification (NCBI taxonomy): domain Bacteria; kingdom Pseudomonadati; phylum Bacteroidota; class Bacteroidia; order Bacteroidales; family Bacteroidaceae; genus Bacteroides; species Bacteroides sp. AF25-38AC. The sequence goes on from NZ_QTMD01000029.1 coordinate 16,655, forward strand.
ATAGAACTATGTTCATTAGGATGACCCAGTAATATGTTTGAAGGTTCAAAAGCATTAATTATAGTATGGATTCTTTCTTCTTCAAATCCTGTTAGTATTACAAGAAGAGACTTTTTACTAGGCGACAATAAACCAGAATATCCTAGAACTGGCCTTATATCTCTAACACCTTTAGTCAGCCAATCCTTTTGATAACATTTTGCAGGCATATATACAAGTGTAATATCTGCTTTATCAGAAACGAATGGTATTGTAATTATTCGAAGGAGAATTAGTAATATTTCTCTTGTGAATGCTGTAATGTCAATTACAATATGCAATTTACTTTTTTTATAGTTAGCGTGCAAATACGCATCAACCTTTTCAGCTAATAATTCAAACGTTTCAAATGGCTTGTTTTTGGGATAAGTAATAATTTCCAAATTATTTAAATTTTCTTTTATCCAACTCAAATGTTCAGAAGAAACTCTATAATTTTCATCTAGCTGAAACGCATATGCACAACTTACTAACTGAGGATTTAACGACAAACCCAACATTGTTGAACGTCTTTCAAAACCAGGAGTGAAGATAAATAAATCTATTTTTCCTAGTACACTGACTATTTTTTCTTTTTCTGTTTTCATATTAAAATATAGTTAGTTGACCGTAATCCTGTGTGCTATCTTTATTGGGGGCTATTAATTTTATGAATTTATTAGGATCTATCAAACTTATTTTAAGTGCATTACTGCTCATAAACTGATAACCTTTGAATCCCTTTGGTTCTATTTTAAAATAGGGCGCCAATGTTCTACTCAATACATATAAAACACATTTTCCCGTGCCTTGTTTATTTCTTATGCTACTTTGATGGAGATAACCATATTGTACTGCTAAATGAAGAATTTCTTTTAATTCATCATCTGGAATATCTGTCAATGCCACAGAAAAAACAATTCGTTCAGACTTGTCAGAAATAAATATTGCATGAAAGAGTCCTCCCAAACCAGAAATTAAATTATGCAGTTTATCAGCTTTACTCAATTTTCCAACCCCATTTGTATCCTCTATTGTTTCCCTGATTTTATCAAACTCATTAGTTAGGAAATCTTCGGAGTATTCTTGTATCACATCATCTTGAATTGTATGTGGTATATGTGTAATTGTTAGGTTGTCTTGAGCAATCATTTCTGAAAACATTTTAGAAGCAGGTTCCAAAAAATGACGCACTATACCTGATGAGATAGCAACCAGGTTGTCAAATCCAGCATAACTATAATTTGTAGTGGATCTTCTCCGTATTAAGTCTTTCAAGAATTCTGATGCTGCATATCTTCGTGCAGCATCACTTCCTGCATATGGTTTCTCTGGGTCGTAATGTACCTCCTTTAAGTGATTAGCTATTTTTTCGATTTCTTCAGCCTGCTTTTTATATTGAGGAAAAAAGCTGTCAGAGCTTACTTCAATTCCTAAATATTTTTTTAATCGCCTTTGAACAATATCATCAATTCTTTTATAATAATTATCTTTATCACTAGTATATATAGAATTTATATCTACCTGTGAATAGTCATGAGGGGTATCAATTGTTTTATTAGTAACAGTCTTATAACTCTTATAATCCAACTGAGTTGAAATTTTTAGACTTATATCTTGGGACGATCTATAGGACACCCATGTATTTAATATTTCAGTTTGTATCTTATTTAAATAACCAGCATCATCAATAAGAAGATAGATTGGTTTATGCGGTGGCATGAAAGGCAACTTCTTCAATTCCAATAAAATTGGATATAAGAAATCAATATAAGTACATAAAGATTTTTTATATGGGATTGTTCCATCCCTTTCAAGAATGATGTCTTTACAATACTTATTACATTCATGATACATCATATTAAGTATTTTTATTATTTCATGTATGCACTCAATTCCATTACTGAAACTTTTCTCATATTTTGAGATGTCATGTCCGCTAATTTGCACGTATAATAAAAAGTAATCATTATAAAATTTCTCAATTTCTTTATGAGATTGATTTATCTCTTCTGAATACTCAAGCAGATTATTAAAGCATTTTATTGCAATATACGATGTGAGTAAATGCTCATTAAAGTAAGTAACAGCATTAGTTCTCAACTTTTCAAGTTCTGGATAATTTATGTCTGTTAATTTGATTGGAATGTATAAGGCAAAATAATCTAAATCTTTTAATGGGCGATTTCCAATTAGTTTTTGACAATCTGGCATCATATAACGAAACATCATACTTTTTCCTGATCCTCGTGAACCATTCAAAAAAGTATGTCCGATTTTAGGAACCTGATAAAAATCTGTAAAAACATCTACAAATAAATCGTATGCATCTTGTGCAGAAATTCCTTCTGGGGTATTTACTTCAAATGGATTCTTCATTTCTTCTTTTTTTTATTAGTGCTGCAATATATGCACCATTTATTTTATTTCCACTATCATCTTTTAAATCAACAAGAGAACCATTAGTAATAGAAGGATAACCTGATTCTTCTATTTCATATGAGTAAGTTTTAAAGCTCACAGAATATTCTTCAAGAAGATTTATTTTCACTTTAATAGCATTGACTCGACAGTTTATTGGAAAGAATCTATTACAATAGAGTGATTCTAAAAACATTTTCTCTGTCCTTTCAAAAATTTCGTCTAAAAGATAATGTTCAGTAATATTTCCCTTGTCGTCTTTTTTTCTAAACAATCGCTCCAATTGCTCTTCTTGAATGCAAAACGACAATTTTATTTCATTTCCAATTACCTCTACTGAATGTAATGCTTGAGAATATCTATGATAGATTTCGCTGTATTCATTAATATGTTTATTGGGGGCGTCTAATTTTTGATCTTCAAGTTTTAATAACCCCTTTGATGCTCGAGTACTATCGTCTGCCAATTCATCACTTAAACGCAAAATAGAAGCTAGTAATTTTGTTCTTACGCTAATGCCTAGAATTCCCTCTTCGCTTAAACGACCAATGGGATCATCTTTACCCCCATGAGCACGAGCTATATTAGCAATAATCATGATTTCAGGTCGTTCAAGTTTATCGGCACAAAATCTTGTTAGCATTTCATGAGTTTTACTGGTATGCTTTTTCCTTTTATCAATTAAATGACCTGCATCATGGAGTTGTATAGAAACAAGTAAAATAAATAATTCATAATCGGATAATTTAAATTCTCCATTTATAGAAGTGAAATTATCTATAATTGTACTCGCTCGTTCAATTACCATATTTATATGCCCTACTCCATGGTCATTATAATAGCCATCCTGTTCGTATTCTAGCATTTTTGCTTTTATTTCAGGATGTATTCCAGTATCGAAAATGTTTTTTATTTCATTATACTTACTAACATAATCTACTTTTCCAGGAAAGACAGACTTATCTCTGCACTGATTAAAATACTCTTCTATATTCATCTTTAATATTTTAAAATTTGTTTAAATATAGCTTCTGCTAATAATGGAGGGACTGCATTTCCTATTTGTTGTTGTATGTAATGGATAGTTCCTTCAAAAATAAAGTTGTCTGGAAAACTTTGTAATCTCGCAGCTTCTCTTACAGATAAGCCTCTATCCTGGAAAGGATGAATAAGCATATTCTTTCTATAATTTGATATTACCACGGACGGTTTGTCAGGATCTAGCCTTTTATAAATTCCACTATGACACTTATTTTTATCTGAATAGTTACTCATTAGATGTTCAGGAATTGCTCTCCAATTTTCTCCTGGTTTTATATACTTGTACCTTTCGATAACATAATCTTCATTTCGAGATACGAAATTTTGTGTTGCATGGGTAGAATTAATTCTCATATCATATGCATATTGGCTCATTGCTTTACTTTTATAAGGTAAAATATCTGACATTTGTCCATTCTTAAGATCTGGCAAATCAGAAATGGCATCATTCACTGTTATATAATCCTCTTTTTTGGGGGGGAAATCAAAATCAATATTAAGATTATTTCCTACTAAAAAAAAACGATTGCGATGTTGGGGTACTCCATAATCAGAAGCATATAAAATATCCCAGCATGTTTTATACCCCAAATTATTGAAATCATTTATTATTTCTTTAAGAGTTTCACCTTTGTTAAAGTTTGTAAGTCCTTCAACATTTTCAAATAAAAACCATTGTGGTCTCAACACATCAACGAAACGGACGAACTCTTTAAATAAATGATTATTTGAATTTAGCAAATTTCTCGTTTTTCGGTTGGATGTAGAAAAACCTTGACATGGAGGCCCTCCAAAAACTATAAATGGATACTTTTCTATTTGGTCTAATGGATTAACTTCACGAATATCTTGACAAACAACTTTGGCGTGAGGATGATTTTTTATATATGTTTTTACAGCTATAGGATCTTTTTCAATCGCTATAGCTATTTTTATGCCAGCATTCTCTGCTCCTAAGCTCAGTCCGCCTACTCCGCTAAAAATATCTATTCCTATTTTTTGACACATCAATCATATATTTATTAAAATGTTGCAAATATACTATATTTTGAGAAGTCTGATGAGAAAACAAGCTATGTTTCCTGACATAATTTTCAATAAATTCAAATGATGGATTAATATTGAGTAGTCTCAATTATAAAGGAATTGCCATCGTTTTTTCGGTTTTACCTACTATCATCTTCTTCACATTCTTCCGGCTTGTCTTTCCCCACATTTTCCCCGTCAAAATACCGCCGTATAAACTCATGCAAATCCTTCTCCCTGTAATACGTCTTATGCAGGATAGTATGATATTTCAAACCATTATCCCGATACCGTTGCAGCGTCCGTTTACTGACATTCAGCAGCAAACAAACATCCTGGTTATCGTACAACCGTTCCCCGTTCAGGTAATTCTGCGGCTTCTTGTCCTTCTTATCCAGTGCGCCCACAACCTTCTCCACCTGTTCAAGCAAACGCTCCATATACGCCTCAAACGTCTCTTTATCCAATGGTATCATACGCCCGACTGTTTGAAGTTCCCGATAATATAGTAACTCTGGTTCGACGGATCTTTCAGTATAATATCCTTCTCCCGCATGAACTTGATATAACTTTTCGCCGTGCGTTCCTTCACATCCAAGATGGACTGTATCTGTTCCGCTAAATCCACATAAGTAATAAAGTCCTGCCGCCCGAAAATATCCCGTGCCACAGCCACGAGTTCATCCTCTTTTCGCTTCTCCTTTTCCTCCTTCGGTTTTTCCCCCAGATAGACGTGCATCCCGGCTTCCCGGCTCCATGCAAACTGCATGATAGGCACATCCAGCGGACTACCGTCGCGCACCTTCAACGCTTTCACCACCGACACCGCCGGGTCTGTATCTTTCTCGATAGAAAGGATCGCCGCCGCCTTTCGCTGCAATTCACTTCCCAGATGCCCGCGCAACTTCAATCCCGAAGGAATAAAATGCAGGATAGTGACAATACAAGTGTTATATATCCCCGCCAGCCTGTACAGTTCCTCCACCACGGCAATACTTTCCGTTTCATCATTTGCCCCCTTTATCAAGTCCGCAATTCCGTCAATCACCACCATGTGAATCCCCCGGTATTGATAATGGAACTTATCCATGCTCTGGATAATCGCCTGCAAACGCTCTTTGCGGCTCATTCCCGTAAGGCAATACGCTTTCAGATATTCCGGCATCGTTTCCCGTCCGCAACGCCTCAAAAGGTTCGTGATATTCTTGTACGTCTGCACCTCCGACTGTTCCGTATCATAGAACAGAATTGCCTTCCGCTTGCTGTTCTCACAGACCGACACCCCCAGCGTATCCATTGCCTTATCCTTGTCCGTCTGCCCGATAGCCCCCGCAATCAGTGCCGTCACATAATTACTTTTCCCGGTTCCTTCGCCACCGGTAATACAAAGGATATTTCCTTGCGTACCTAACGGTACATCATTCACCGACACAACCATTTGTGCCACGGGAGGCGGGTTATTGAAATCCACCTCACAAGATTTCAGAGCTGACATAGTTTCGCTATAAATTGTATCCAGATAATCCAGAAATAGTTTAATCAAATCCTCCCGACCATTCCCCATACGGAAGAAGTCCGAGACATCCTTTTCTTCCTTTGTCCCCGCCAATGGCAGCAACAAACGTTTCACGCAGTAATTCTTCAATGCCTGTTCCTGCTTCGCCGAGCTATCCAGCCCCGTCTTATCCATATCGTAAAGCAGTGCGATATGTTTAAACCGGAAAGATAGCCGATGAACAATCCCCACGGGAATAGCCGCCGTTTCCGAGTTAAAGCAGATAGCATGGAACCCGTGAGCCGTCAGGCTCATTACATCCTTCTCGCCGCCCGTAATAAAGAGCAAATCCCCCTTAGACGGCAACTGTTCCAATCCGAAGCAATAATTTTCGCCAAAATCTCCGGCATACAAAAACCGCATCTCCGAGTGCGGACGATACACCTTCACATATTGCTTTGCCGTATAGCCGAACATCGGCTCTTTCTCCGTCGCCACAATACTGAACGGTTTCCCTTCACTGTTCTCACTGCTGAACTTCTTCAGTGAAACCACCCGGAACAGTCCCAATATATCCTGTGTGATGCCGCTTTCTCCCCAAAAGGCAAGTTCCGCAGCCGTAAACCCCTTTTGCGCCAACGTATAAGGTCGTGCCTTCTTCACTTTTTGCGCAGCCGTCGTTTCCGATACTATCGGAATAGGAGTGACGGGTAAATCCACCCCACAGCCATCCATTAGTCCCAGATGCAAGTCCCGGTCAATAATCGCCATAATCTCCACGAACTCCTTTGCCCGTTTGCAATCCAGCCCGTGAATTTTCCCCACCAGTGCAAAGCAATCCCCGGAATAATCATCATTCCCGAAATCCTTCAACTTATACACTCCGCTTTTCCGCTCATAATATACGTTGCACGAAGCCCGTTTATCTTGATAGAACGGATTAAGGAAATTCTTTCCCAGCCGGAAAGCCACCGGTACATAATGCCTGAATACGGACAGACCTCTATCCGTCAGTCGGAGAATATCCTCCTTGTCAATCGAATTATTCTCCACGCAGCAATACATTTTTGCGGAACTCGTCAATTAGGTGCGGTTCACAATTAATAATCTTCTCGTTCACTTTCCTCTCTATTTCCGAGAACCGGTACTTGCATTTTCCCCTTTCAAACGTATAATCAATCAGATTATCCGTTCTTAACCGTTGCAGGGTTCTTGTGCTGATATGCAGCATATCAGCCACCTCCTGGCTATCCAGCCAAATATCTTCCTCCTGTTCGGGTACATTTCCCTTTCGGAAGACATATTCCGCAATCTTCTCTATTTTGGTAATCAACCCCTGATAAGCTGCGGACTCCATTGTAATAACTTCCATACCTTATTATTTTTGAATATGCCGCAAAGTTCTTCCAATCGTACCGAAGCATTTGCCAACTTGTTACCAACTTGGCATAACTTTTTTTTGTGTGGTAATTGAAAATCAGGGAAATAGGGTAGTCAGGTAGGGCAGAGAAAAGTTCGGTGCAAGGTGCAAGCCTATCTCTATATATAGGCTCGCACCTTGCACTGAAGAAAAAAATATATCAAATTAATAATCAAATATTTGGTAGTTTCAGAAAAAGTGCATAATTTTGAACCCGCAAAACAAGAGTGACACATCGGTGTCACGGAAGACAAAAATGAAATATTGGAAATCGTTTCTAAATCGTTACTTTTAGAAATATTTACAGCGTTTTTGCTGTGATAAGTAATTAATTTATAGTCGATTGAAAGAAAATAAGGTGCAGTCCCGTACGCACCGCGAAAGCAAATAGCAAATTAAAGCAAAGCTCTGAAATTCAAGGATTTCAGAGCTTTTTCTTTTTCTCGCTCCGGCAAAAATGGGGACCCGAAATATCCGGTGCATAAGCAATTTTCGAGTTTCAGCTTTCTCAGACTTACATCACAAGAATAAGAAACTGAGCAGCAATGAATGGGCAGACCGTCCTCCGGATAGGGACAAAACTGGAAGAAGGTATAGGCAGAATCCACGTATGTCCCATGCTTTTTATTATGAAGGTTCATGTAAACCCTCGTCCCACGCACGTGGGCTCAACGGTTCACGCAGGCAAACCGGCGAGCACACATGCGTGGGACGAAGTTTTGTAATAAGGTTTCGGGAATTATGCGCCAAGCTTCTCTGCATTACACACAGGACATGAAGGGAAAAAGTGCCCATATACGGGGAGCAAAAGCCATACTTCCGGCACTATAGACAACGGAGTTCGCCCCTTAATCACCATATTTGCACAAAGAAAACGGAAAATAAGCCCGAAATAGACATTAACAAATGTTATTTATTATAAACGAAAAACAGAAAAAAAACACGTGGTTAAATTCTTGCTGTCAGATAGTTAAAGCCGAATATGAGAAGAAAAAGTAGTGCTGGCAAAAATGATGATTTTTAAAATCGGGGTCTGACTTACGAACTACAACTGCATGTGTAAAATAGGATATTCTTTACCTTCTCCGTCCAAATCAGACCTTTTGTATACGTTAAAGCCTATATATTTATAAAAACCGACAGCTTGAATATTCTGCTCGTTCACATCGACTTTCGTTACCTGCAAATGATTTATGGCATAAGTAACCAGTTTTTTCCCAATTCCTGTGCCTCGATAATTATTGTCAATAAACAACATTTCAAGATTTCCTTCTGCAATTCCCATAAATCCGATTAAGATTCCCTCCTGTTCAAATCCGAATAGAGTGACATACTGAAAATATACCGGAAGCTGTTCCTTATAGTATAGACAATCTTCCTCTTTAAGAAAATCATGTGTACTCAATACTGCACTTTCCCAAATTTCTATCAAACGTGGATAATCCGTAACTTTAATTTTTCTAATCATAATTGTAATTGCTATTTAAAGCCGCAAAGTTCGGAACTTATACATTCAATGCACTGAACCCAGGTTAAAAAATACGTTTACGGATTCTGCTTAGTGCTTGCGGCGTGATACCCAAATAAGAAGCTATATCTTTGAGTGGGATATAGTTTAATGTAATGCCATATTCTTCAATCATCTGTAGATAATACTGTTCAGGAGAATATTTAATCAAGTCGATATTTCTTTTCAAGAGCTTATTCAGTAGTATGGCATTCAAATCTTCAAATACGGTTTTCACCTTAGGAATAGCAGTATACAGTTCATCTACTCGCTTCTTGTCTATTCGGTAAATAACGCTATCTACAATTGTCTGCACATTAAATGCAGATTTTGTTTGTAAGGTAAAAGATATGTTCGACATTGAAAACGTACCTTCTTTACAAAACCAAAAAATCTGCTCTTCCCCTTTATGATTCAAAAGCCAACAACGTAACATCCCATCATAAACGAAATAACTATATCTTTCTATTTCTCCTTCCTTAATCAAAAATGTATCTTTACCAATCAATATCCGCTCAAAATATCGGTCAAATAACTTAGATTCCTCCAAATTAAAAGTATTGATGCTAAAATTAAATTCTTTAAGCAGTTTTTCTAAAAGCATAATATTCACTGACTATAGTTTTCATAAGTTTTGACAGCCGATTTTTATTCCACAATACCAAAATGAACCAGAGCGTTCCGGATACCATGCTCATCCACCGTCTCCGTTATATAATCGGCAACGCTTTTCACAGCCTCGGAAGCTCCTCCCATAGCTATTCCCATCCCGGCTGCACGAATCATGGAAATATCATTCCCGCCATCACCAAAAGCGATGGTTCCTGAAACATCAAATCCATAATAGGAAGCAAACTCATTGATACCCATAGCCTTGTTTACTCCCGTCACATTGACATCCGCAAAGAAAGGGTTCCATCTGGAAACAGAAAGTCCGGGAAGTTGTGCCATAACTTCTTTTTCCATTTCTTCATCACAATATATGCATAACTGACAACATTCGCCTCCCATAAATTCCTTTTCAATGTCTGCCACCGGCGGTGTAGGGTGATTGACCAGCCTAGCCAATTCGATGACGGTCGGATTGAGTTCGTTGACAAAAATACCTTTATTCGTTTCGATAGCCAGAGCAAACCCATAATGTTGAGCCAATACTAGTACCCTCTGAAAATCCTTTTCGGGAATCTGTTTACGAGATATAGGAGTGCCATCTCTCAGTACACAATCGGCCCCATTCAAAGCTATCACTGCATCGTATGGAATCTCTTCAAGTTCGTGAAGATCGGTAAACGCCCTCCCAGTTGCTATTATGATTTTTATACCGGATTCATGAACTTGCTGCAACGCTTCGATAGCCGACTGCGGAACGCGGTGAGTGTCGAAACTCACCAATGTTCCGTCTACATCTAAAAATATAGCTTTGGTCTCCATTATAAAATATTTTGGTCTAATAAATTCATTCTATCTGCATCATCTCAATTTTGTGAATATCTATATTCATTCGGTGCAACTCCCGTTGCTTTCTTAAACACCAGACTGAAATATTGCACACTCGGATAGCCCAGCCGACGCGCTACGGCAGCAGGTGTATTACCACCTTCCGATAACATTTTCTTGGCCGTGTACAAGCATTTGAACTGGAAGTATTCAGCCAATGTCTTACCCGTCTCAAACCTCAGCAAATCATCAAAGTAAGCCGTCGAAAGATTCAGTTTTTCGGCACAGCATCCGGAAGTGGGCAGCTTCCCCTCCTGCAACTTTCCGGAAGTGATATACTCGTCCAATATCCCTTCCATTTTCCCCAGAATCATCTTGTTCTTATTCTCACGGGTGATGAATTGCCGCTCATAGTAACGTGAGCAATAATCCAGCAGCAATTCGATGTGACGGGACAAGATGGTATTGCTATGCATATCAATGGAATGATGAAGTTCATCATCAATATTCTCAAGGCAACACGTCACTTTGGCCGTTTCGCGCTGTGACAGATGCAACGCCTCCTCCTTGCGGTAGAAAAAGAAAGTATAGTTGTCGATATGATTCTTTAACGTAGTACAAAGCAATAAATCGGGATGAAATGCCAGCAGCCAACCTTTGTCCGGAAGCGTATTGTTCTTGTTCATCCGGAATATCTCGCCGGGAGTAAGAAATACCATCGTAGCATTGGAATAATCATAATATTTCCGTCCGCAGCAGTCACAATCCCCTTCACAGTCCTCAATCAGTAGGATGGCATAGAATTCAAACTTCACAGCATCCTGATACACACTAGGATTTTCCAGATTAATAATGCTTACCTGAGGATGCAACGTTTTACATCCCAGGCACCGGTTACATTCACATACGGTCTTTATGTCCAATGTATTGTCTTTCATCACCTATAAAGTCATTCTCATTATTGTAACTTCAGATATATAAAATCTTAAGGATATGTTTTCCACACCTTCACAATATACCAATTACAAAATTAGAGGAAAATCCAGACATCTTCACTACCCTTATTACGGATTATATAACCTTAGTTACTGTTTTTATATCTGGCTACGTGACTTCATCTCCAGATACTTGTTTATCACGTCCACAGAAAGATTTTCCGGTGTAGTCAGTACAGAACTGATGCCGTGCTGCTTCAAGGTGGAGACTATCAGCCGTTTCTCGAATACAAATTTCTCGGCAATGACATGGCGGTAATACCCTTCCGTATCCCTCGCAGGAGTGGCGACGTACTCTTTCAGAGCGGCATCTTCGAAGAAGATGACCAGCAACCGGTGCTGGCGGTTCAACTGCTGCAAATAAGCCAACTGGCGATTCAAGCTGCCGATGCCGGAAAAATTGGTATACAGCACCAAAAGACTGCGTTTGTTGACGCGCTTGTTCAAATGTACGCACAATGAGGAAAAGTCGGTCTCCCCAAAAGTAGTCTGCTGGCTGTAAAGGTTCTCCAATAACGCCTGCATTTGTCCGGGCTGTCGGGAGGCGGGGATAAATGTATCAAAGTGCTCATTAAACGTTACCAGTCCGGCTTTATCCTCCTTCCGCATGACAACGTACGAAAGAACCAGGGAGGCATTAATAGCATAGTCCAGCAAGGTCATCCCGCGAAATGCCTGCTGCATAATCCGCCCCTTGTCTATCACGTTATAGATTTGCTGGGAACGCTCGTCTTGATAGACATTTACCATAAGTTCGTGCCTCCGGGCGCTTGCTTTCCAGTTTATCGTGCGGTAATCGTCGCCTTTCACATACTCCTTTATCTGTTCGAACTCCGTATGATGCCCCACCCTGCGGATACGTTTGATGCCCAATTCCGTCAAGTTGTCGCTGATAGCAAGCAACTCATACCGATGGAGCATCAGATAGGACGGATATACCTTGACATCCAGCGGAGCATCGCAAGTATATCTGCGGAAAAGCAATCCCATTCTGCCTGCCACAAACACCCGAATCCGTCCGAAAGAGTAAATCCCCCGCCGCGTAGGACGCAGATGATACGTAATCGTCCTGCCCTCATTCGCCTGAAGCCTCATCCGGAAATCAATATTCCGCAACTGGAATGCAAAAGGAATCTCATCCACCACTTCCACAGCCACCGGATGCGGATAACTGCTCTCCACACGTATGTTCACGGTGTTTTCATCTCCGTTGGAGAAGCGGGTAGCACACTGGCGGAATGCCCGGATGCCGCGAATACGATAGAGCATCACCCCATCCACCAACGCCGACACCGCCAAAACAAAAAGCGCCCACTGCCCGATTGCAAAGAATGGAGCAAAGACGTACCCGATACCCGTCAGCAGGACTATCAGAACAAGAGCAATATAGAATCGGCGGCCCAGTCTCACTTCGGCACTTCCACCTTATCAATCAGACGTTGCGTCACCTTTACCGGCGAATAGCCTTCCATCTCGGCTTCCGCTGTCAATATCAAGCGATGCTGAAGCACATACGGAGCAACGAACTTAATATCCTCCGGTGTCACAAAGTCACGTCCCTGCAACAGTGCATATGCCTTGGAGGCCTGCATCATTGCCACGGACGCACGCGGAGAAGCTCCTAAATATACAGCCTTGCTGGTACGCGTCTGCTGTACAATCAACGCGATGTACTGAAGCAGCGTGCGGTCTACAAACACGTGTTCCATCAGCCTGCGCAACGAAAGCAGTTCTTCTTTTGTGAGCACGGGCGTCAGGCTCTCCAACTTCACCAACGAAGCATTGGCGTGGTGGCGCTCCAGGATGTCCACCTCCTCCTCCAATGAGGGATATCCCATGGTTATTTTCATCAGGAAGCGGTCCAGTTGCGCTTCAGGCAACTTATAAGTCCCCTCCTGCTCCACCGGATTCTGGGTTGCCAGAATCGTATAGAGTTCTCCCATCTGATGCGTGGTACCGTCAATGCTGACCTGCCGTTCTTCCATAACCTCGAACAAGGCTGCCTGCGTCTTGGCGGGAGCGCGGTTTATCTCGTCCACCAGCACGAGGTCGGCAAACACCGGTCCTTGATGAAAGCCAAAGTCATTGGTTTTCATGTTGAAGACCGTAGTACCCAACACATCACTCGGCATCAAGTCCGGAGTAAACTGAATGCGGCTGAAGTCCGCCTTAATCAAGCGTGCCACTAGACGGGCAAGCAGTGTCTTTGCCACCCCCGGCACTCCCTCCAGCAACACATGGCCGTTTGCCAGGACAGCCGTCAGTACCAGGTCCACTATCTGCTCCTGCCCCACTATGACCGTAGCAATCCGGTCCTTCAACGCTTGTATCTTCTCGGAAAAGAGAGTCAAGTCCACCCGTTTTTCTGTGTTCTCTTCCATAAATATCTTCTTTATATATGATTGATTATTTCATTCATTTTATCGACAAGCCGTTTCATCTCCTTCTCAGAGATGCTGCGCCCTCCGTACACCACCGGCCTCACCTCGCGGATGAACACGGCTATTTCCCCCGCTTCCATACCCGTCTTCCGGGCAATCCTGCCGAAAGAGCGCTCATCCTCTGCCACTTCCTCCACATCCACTTGTATTTCCCTCCTCAGTTCCTCCGCAAAATAGAGATATTTCTTGCGGACTAAGTCAGCATGGTCCTTCTTCTGATAATAAAGAGTACCTATCAACTCTGCAAACTCCAAAGACTTATTTTCCGGTTCGCGGATAACCGGAATGGCGCGCTGCTTCCTGCGGGCTGTAAATATCATAAAGAGCAGGATGGAAACCATACTCAAGTACAATGCCCAGCGAAGCGGCGGCTGCGAAAGGAAATAGCGAAAAGAAGACATCTGTACCTGGGCTGTTTCTTTCATATAGCCTTCGGTACGGACAATGGGAAATCCACCCATCTGGGACAATATACGAAAAAGATAAGCCGCATTCTTCCCATCCAGCACACCATAGTTCGTAAAAAGCAGGGGAGTGGAAGCCAGTATAACTTCCCCTTTTCCCCAAGAAACCGACATGGCAACCGGATGAGCAGCTTCTCCGGTAACAGTTTTTTCCGCCAACACTTTACTAGAAATGGAATCTGCAAAGAAATAAGACTGACAAAGTTGGGGATAGAAACAGAAAGTCTGCTGCGGATAAACCGCCGAATCCCCCACCCAGCACAAACTGTCTTTCGAAAGCAATGCAGTGGCATATTTTTTCAAAGCCGACGGACTGAAATAGGAATAGCTGCACTCAAATCCCAGCGTATCTTTCAAAATACGGCTGAAAGAGCTCCCCGCCAGCATAATCCGGTCTCCCCGTCCCGCCATCTTCAACATCGCCTCCACATCTACATCCGTCAAATGCAGGTTATCGGTAACAACCAGTATTCCGCGGCGGAGCGTCGTATCTTCCTGCTCCAGTTCATAAAAAGTCTTTCTCGACAACGAATATCCCTTCGGCAACGATGAAGACAGCAGGCTATCGAACACGGCACAGCCGAACGGTTGCTTGTCATAATGGCTGAACGTAGGGTTCCAGACAAACTTCTTTGGCAGACGGCACTCTATCGCAAACATCAACACCAGAAAAACAATGATACCGGCTATAAACCAATGGTTCCCCTTCATGCCGCCCCTCCTTTCTCCACTTCTTTCTGCAAATCCCGCATCGCATGGAACAAAGTTTCGGTCGCTTCAAAATTTCCGTAACGTACTCGTAGAAAATGGTTGGTCATTTGGCGGAAAGCTGGCAGACGGACTTCATAGATATATTGTGTAGGCGTTTTATATAACTGCCAGTCTATACGTTTTCCATCGCTGAGCTGTTTCAGCGTCTGCAGATAGAGCAAACGCACCGCCTCCCGATAATCCGTCCGGGCAAGCGCATCGGCAATTCTTTCCGCAAAATCCACTCCATAGATGGTATCCTCCCCCACTGTATAGGGCAGGGTACTCTTGCGCGAACGCATGAACAGTTCCGGACGCTTCTTGTACACAAACCAAATGACCAATACCAGGATAAGAACGGCAATGCATATCAATACGACTTCCGAATATTCTGCCACCAACGTATTCCCGAATATCTTGTCCAGCAGCTTGCCGAACCATCTGCTGAACCACTCAAGTACATTAATTTCGGGAGCTATCAACTCACGACTGTAAGCAAACGCCGGGTCAGACTGCCAAGCGGCAACCTGTGCAGTATCACAAACCAGTGTATCAGCCGGAGCCATATTCATAGTCCGTTATCAGAGTTTATCAAAATTGTCAATATCACTCTCCACCATCACATAATCTATCTTTTCCGAAGCATGACCGTATTGATAAGCCAGTCCCAGCAATGAGAAAATCATGGACATATAAACGCCGAATGCCTGGACCACCGCCAGCAGATAAAGCACAAAGCTATAGGCTGCCGATACAGTGGCACCGCCACCTGCATCAGTCATTGCAAAGATATATTTCACAATAGTCCCGATATACCATGGAATCATCGTCACTCCCTGCAAGATGGCGGCGATGAATCCCATAACAATGGAAATCAGTACGATACCTCCCCAGGTAGCGAAACCCAGTCGGTAGGCCTTCTTCAAGGCATCTATGATATAGATATCTTCGAACAGATAGACTGGAGCCCAAATAGCAAGTGGCACAGACACCACCACAACGAGCAGAACGAACAAGAACGCAATCGCCATGAACGGAATGACGGTGGCTATAAAACCAACAATAAGCCCTACAAACAGCACCAAAAGCACACCGACAATCATTATCAGAAATACCCTTCTGACATTACGGAACAACAAGGGCTTCAGCATCCCTAACGTCACTCCCTCCAAGCGTTTTTCCCGTTCATTGTAAGTACGGACCAATGCGTAGACCAAAGAGGTCAGCATGACAGTTCCTAGCAGATAGAGAACGGCATACAGACTGTAATAAGTCACCAGTGCCATGATGGACGCTCCGACAACAGAAGAGTCGAACGAGCCTCCGGTCATATCACCCAGAGCCATTGTACCGCTCATCAGCCCGTTCAAGCTCAGTCCCTGAAGCAGACAAAGCGGCAACATCAGATATGTGGTGAATTTCATCAACGGCTTCCAATTCTCTTTGATAAAATCAAAGGTAGCAGTTAGTTTCTCTCCAAAAGAACGTTGTACATACAGTGCGATTTTAGGTTTCTGTGCTTCCATGCTTTTTTCTGTTAGGTAAATAAATATAATAAAAAAAGATAAACGACAAAGAGAGTAGAATAAAGCCGAACCTCAAAGCATCCGGAAGTTCGGTATGGCGGGTAACGAATCCTTCTATAAATCCTGCCATGATGAATACGGGTACCGTACCCACCACTATTTTCAGTCCTTTTTTGGCTCCCCGTTTGAAAGATTCCAGCCTTGAATAGGTTCCGGGAAAGAGCCATCCGTTGCCCAGGGCAAGACCGGCGGCACCGGCTACAATAATCGCCCAGATTTCGAGTGTCCCGTGCAGCCAAATGGCAAGGAAGGACTCCCAAAGCAAGTCGTGCTGATAAAAGAAGGTTTGGAAAGCCCCTATCATGATACCATTGTTAAGGAGCATGTATCCGGTGCCAAAACTGGTCAGCAACCCCATGGCAAAGCAGTTGAAGGAGACCATGATATTGTTCAGCGTGATACTCAGAAACATGGGGAACTCGGAGGAACCGTTATATACAGCCATAGGTTCACCATTAGCGATATTGTTCAAAGTCATATCCACATAGGAGTTTCCTAAAATCAAACGCACAAAATCGGGGTCTCCGGCAGCGGATACCACTCCTATCAATGCGCTGACCACAAATATAATGAAGGAAGCCACCAGCTCACGGCGTGCATCGTGCATGGCCGAAGGCACTTCACGGGTCCAGTAGGTGATAATTCTTGACCATTTCTCGCGCTTGTTTCTATAAATGCGGTTGTGCAATGCCGAGGCAAGATTGTTCAGATAGATAGTGATGCGGGAAGCGGGGAAATGCGTTTGGGCAAAAGCCAGATCTGCCGTAAGCTCCGTATATGCGTCGGCAAGTTCATCGGGAGACAGACTTTCCGCCTGCTCCACCATTGTTTCTGCTCGTTTCCATTTTTCGATGTTCTGCCGGATAAACGTCACTTCTTTCATACCCCATGACTATTTCAGAGAAGTTTTGTCTGAAATAGGTAACAAAAATAAGAGAATAATGATATATTTGCAATGAAATACTAAAAATGTTTTATCAGGAATGGCAGAATCTACAATTATCACCGGACAATTTGTCCGCATCAGTCAAACGCCTGCCAGTATCGGTGAGCGGCTCATTGCACTGGCCATAGATTATATTCTGCTCGGATTCTATGTATTTTCTACTTTGGCCTTGTTTTCACGGATTCATCTACCCTCTGATTTCACGATGCTTTTCTTTTTTACCATTGTCTACCTGCCAGTCTTGCTTTATGCATTTCTCTGCGAAATGTTCAACCAGGGACAAAGTTTCGGCAAGCGGCTGATGAACATTCGTGTCGTAAAGGCAGACGGCTCCACGCCCGGCATAGGCTCGTACCTGCTCCGATGGCTTCTCTTCCCTATCGACGGACCGGTGACCGGTGGTCTGGGACTTCTGGTCGTCCTTTTGACCAAAAACAGCCAGCGAATGGGAGACCTTGCCGCCGGCACCATGGTAATCAAGGAAAAGAATTACCGCAAGATACACGTCAGCCTCGATGAGTTCGACTACCTGACCAAAGACTACCGACCTACCTATCCACAAGCTTCCGACTTGTCATTGGAGCAAATCAACGTCATTACCCGGACCCTGCAATCGGGTAAAAAAGACCGTACACGCCGCATTGCCTCCCTTGCGAAAAAAGTGCAGGAACTTCTCTCCATCACTCCTCATGACAGTAACCCGGAAAACTTTCTTCAGACCATTCTCCGGGATTACCAGTATTATGCCTTGGAAGAAATTTAATACGAACTTCCAACAAAACCAAAGAAGTGTTAAGTCTTACGCTTATTTAAGATTCAAGCTGCATCTTTTTGGCTTTTCATTTGTTAATCAACCAGAAGGTCTTAACTAAATAACAAAGAACAATTATGAAACGAATCATTACATTAATCACACTGGTGTTGGTAAGTGCATCGACCCTGATGTATGCACAGAGTAGCAGCGAAACACGCCAAGCAGAGCGTAAAGCCCAACGCGAAGCCCAGAAAGCACGCGAAAAAGCAGAAAATGAAAGGAACTATGCCATTGCCGTCCAGGCATTGAAAGAGGGCAAGTTTGTATTGGAAGCAGACCAGCTGGTGTTCAAGAGAGGACGGAGCGCATTTGTTTCATCGACAACAAACTTCGTTCTGATGGACGGTGAACACGCATCCGTACAAATAGCTGCCAACAATGCCCTTGCAGGCCCCAACGGAATAGGCGGCATCACAGTGGACGGCAGCAGAAAGGAAATGAAAATCACGACCGACAAAAAGGGAAACGTGAATTGCAGCTTCAGCGTACAAGGCATCGGAATATCCGCACAAGTGTATATCACACTGACCAACGGCGGCAATAATGCATCGGCAAGAATCAGCCCGAACTTCAATTCGAATACCCTGACGCTGAACGGAGTCCTGGTTCCATTGTCCCAGTCAAACGTTTACAAAGGGCGGGCTTTATAAAACACCCCTTTTGTCCGTACAAAGTATAAAGAAAAGAAGATATTCATATCGTGTTCGCAGGATACGAATATCGTGTAGACACGATATTAACAGAATGCGATACAAGGAATTAATAAACTGTTATACAGAATATTAATTCCTTGCATCGTACATAAAGGGAGCTAACAGAATGTGGACATTTATTCTTTTATCTGTTGACACGTTGGGCAATAATATACCGAACC
This sequence comes from Bacteroides sp. AF25-38AC, assembly GCF_003602995.1. Taxonomy (NCBI): domain Bacteria; kingdom Pseudomonadati; phylum Bacteroidota; class Bacteroidia; order Bacteroidales; family Bacteroidaceae; genus Bacteroides; species Bacteroides sp. AF25-38AC. The sequence continues at coordinate 35,890 of NZ_QTMD01000029.1, forward strand.
ACCCATATAAGCCTCTTTTATGATGGTACTGCCACAACGGAGACAAGGATTCTTCCATGTTTTGGCAGAAAGAATGGTTTTGTAACCTCCGGCGTTGCCATAAAGATCTGTTTGCGTATCGCGTCCGCCCTCGAACGTCATATCCACCAATGTTTCTTTTAGAGCATTAAAAAGAACGTCTTTCTGATTATCCGACAGAAGTAGCACTTTCTGTTTGGGATTTATCCGTGCATTGAACAGAATATCCTGCGTTACGCCGTTACCTACACCGGGAATACGCTGATTGGTTGCTAATAGAGCTTTAGCAGAGAGGGTCTTCTTTGCTTCGGCAACGAGTTTCTCAAATTCCGCTTCGGTGTATTTATCGCTCAACGGCGAAATGCTTTCCCGACTCAATTTATAGTACTTATTGTCGATATAGCTATCAGGATAAACATTGATAAAACCATACATTACAACCGTGAAGACAAGGAATGAATCATCATTAAACGTCAGCAACAACTGGTAATTGGCAGGAATCTTATCTCCCGCATTGTAATAACGGACACTGACTCCGTCGCCTATATTCATGATCACATTATCCGAAAGATTGAAATTGACAAACATGCCATATCCTTCGGATGAAAGGATGGTTTTGCCTACGAGCAGTTTACCATACTCCGACGGATTGCCGTTATAGAACGTAAACTTATGCGGTTTGGTGGCATTGAATACCTGCGTGATTGTTTTACCGCTCAAGGCGTTGTTCACTTGTTTGCTCAGGGTGATAACTTCGGGTAATTCCAACATATTATCTTACTTTTATTTTCGATAGGGATATATATTTCCGTTAATAACTCGTCAATAGCTAATCAATATCGTTCATTATTTTAACCGGACCACTTCCCCTATAATAGGCATCAACACGTTCAAAGAGTCTTTCTCTTTCAGATTCATGGCATTCTTCAACGGTTCGTCCCAGCGGTGTCTAGCCAAAGCATATTTGGAATGATGGACAGTCAGAATCTTTTCCGCATTCAAGTCCCTGGCCACTTGTCCCAAATATTGGGGCATGGTATGGATATATTTCCAATCTTCGTTATACTGCCCATTCTCCAATATGGCAAGGTCAATGCCAGGATATTGCTTGCCTATTTCGGCAAAATGCGTATCATATCCACTATCACCGCCCATATAAATCTTCTGCGAAGGGGTTTCGATAAGGAAAGAGGCCCATAGTGCCTGATTCGCTTTCAACGAGCGGCCCGAAAAATGCCGGGCGGGCAAGCAATGAAGCAGAAATCCCTTATCCAGTACAGTATCTTCAAACCAATCCAGCTCAACCAGGGATGATTTGTCAAATCCCCAATACTCGAAATGTTCGCCTACCCCCAAAGGACAGACCACCTTGCCTACCCGGTTTTTCAGCTGCATCACCGTCTCATAATCCAGATGGTCCCAATGGTCATGTGATATCACCAGATAGTCAATCTCCGGCATATCGGCAGGCTTGTAGGCATCCGCCCCTTTGAACGGCTTGTTTACAAACGAAACCGGAGAAGCCACACAAAATACGGGGTCTACCAGTATACGCTTTCCGTCTACCTGGATAAAATAGGATGAATGTCCGAACCATACCAATACATTCTCGTCCTTGCTTATCTTGCTGAGGTCCGTCTTTATAACCGGAATCTCCGTTTCAGGACGCAAATCGGTTTCTTTCTTAAATAAGAATCCCCAGAAAGCTCCCAAACGTCCCTTTTGGGAAGTCATCATCACCGTACTGTGCAGATTCCGGAATTCTCCGTCTTTGTAATGAGGCGACTTCTTTATCCTCTCCAACCGTTCTCCTTGAGGAGCCCTCCCGAAACTCGGCTGATTGACAAAAACGAATCCCGCTATGACCGCAACAGCCACAATACCCACTATAATGCCAACTATCATACGTACTCTTTTCGTTTTTAATGAATTCATATTCAATGAAGCTACATTTACAGCTGCAAATATAGTCGAATTGTTATTAAATCACTATCTTCGCGCCCAATTTACGGAATCAATACAATAAAGAAATAAAAAGCCAACAAAGAAATGAACACACACAGTCTATGTTGCATCGGTTATATTACCCAAGATAAAGTTGTAACCCCTAAAAATACCATATATATGCCGGGAGGCACCTCCTTCTACTTCGCACATGCCATCAAGCACTTGAATGCTAACGATTTTCTATTGGTAACAGCTTTGGCTGATACTGACATGGGCATTGTGGAAGACATTCGGAAAGAAGGTATTTCCGTCAAAGCCTTGCACAGCACACATTCCGTCTGTTTCGAGAATATTTATGGAGAAAATCAAAACGAACGTACACAACGTGTCACGGCAAAAGCAGACCCTTTCACCGTGGAAGGTTTGAAAGATACCGATGCACGGATTATCCACTTGGGCAGTCTGCTTGCCGACGACTTCTCTTTGGAGGTCATCAAGTTCTTGTCCGGCAAGGGACTCCTCTCGGTAGACGTGCAAGGATTTCTCCGCAAGGTGGAGAATGAAAAGGTGCTGGCCGTAGACTGGCCGGAAAAGAAAGAAGCATTGAAGTATATCCATATCCTGAAAGCCAACGAAGCTGAAATGGAAGTGCTGACCGGATGCAGTGAACCGCACGAAGCTGCATTGCTGATTGCAGACTGGGGCGTGAAGGAAGTGCTGCTGACCCTGGGAGATAAAGGTTCGCTGATTTATGCCCAAGGAGAATTCCACGAAATACCCGCCTACCCTGCCCTGCAGATTACAGATGCAACGGGATGCGGAGACACCTATATGGTAGGATATCTGTATATGCGCGACAAAGGCGCGTCTTATCGAGAAGCCGGATGCTTTGCCGCCGCCATGTGTACCATAAAGCTACAATCGCACGGGCCGTTCTGCGGAACGGAGGAAGCGATAAATAATGTGATAAGAGGATAAGATGATGGGGTGATAGCAGGATATCACCCCATCATCTTATTTACAATCCGAATTTCTTCAAATCATCTTCCACGCTACCGATACCTGCAATATGGAACATATCAACCAGTACCTTGACGACATTTGGAGAAAGGAAAGCGGGCAATGTAGGTCCTAAGTGAATATCCTTCACACCGAGGCTCAATAATGCCAATAATACAATAACTGCTTTCTGTTCGTACCACGCTATGTTGTAGACTATGGGAAGTTCATTAATGTCGTTCAGCTGGAATACTTCTTTCAGCTTCATGGCTATTACCGCCAGTGAATAGCTGTCATTGCACTGCCCGGCATCCAATACACGGGGAATGCCGTTGATGTCTCCCAAACCAAGTTTATTATAGCGGTATTTGGCACAACCTGCGGTCAGGATAACGGTATCTTGCGGCAAGGCTTTGGCAAATTCCGTGTAGTAGTCACGACTCTTCATACGTCCATCGCAGCCTGCCATTACGATAAAGCGGTGTATGGCTCCGCTCTTCACGGCATCTACCACCTTGTCTGCCAGTTGCAGTACCTGGTTATGAGCAAAACCGCCGATAATCTCTCCATGCTCTATCTCCACCGGGGGCTGGCATTGTTTGGCAATCTCTATGATTTCAGAAAAGTCTTTCCTACCTTCAGCATCCTTATCAATGTACTTGCAACCCGGATAGCCGGTAGAGTTGGTGGTAAACATACGTTCTTTATACACGGCATTTGCCAGAGGAGGAACGATGCAATTGGTGGTAAACAGAATCGGTCCGTTGAAGGAAGTGAATTCTTCGCGCTGTTTCCACCAGGCATTACCATAATTGCCTACAAAATGGGAATATTTCTTGAAAGCGGGGTAATAGTGGGCAGGCAGCATTTCACCATGTGTATAGACGTCTACTCCCGTGCCTTCAGTCTGTTTCAATAATTCTTCCATATCTTTCAAGTCATGGCCGCTGATCAAAATTCCCGGACGGTTCTTCACACCGATATTCACCTTTGTAATTTCAGGATTACCGTAAGTACCGGTATTGGCCGCATCCAATAGAGCCATTGTCTTTACTCCGAACTCACCGGCTTCGAGAACCAGCTTCACCCACTCCTCTGCCGATAGAGACTCAACCGCAATGGTAGCCAGTGCGCGTTGCATGAAAACATGAACCGTATCATCATTGAATCCCAGACGCATGGCATGCTCCAGATAGGCTGCCATACCTTTCAAGCCATAGACAAGCAATTCTTTCAACGAGCGGAGGTCTTCATCTTGTTCACGCAGAACACCTACTGTCTTCGCTTTTTCGGCATAGTCATCACGCGTTCCCTGCCAAGTCAGTTCATCTACTTTGGGTAGGAACACTTTGTTGTGTTCCGCTTCTTGAATCAATCCATTACGCATGATGATTCCTTTATCCACCCGCTTCAAGATGCTTTCATCGTCGAAATTTGCATTCGTAATGGTGCAGAACAGAGCATCCGTCACAAAAACATTCACTTCTTCAGAGACCGGACAATCTGCCTTACGTAATGTATCGGCAACAACAGAGATGCCCCTGACTACAAACAGTAACAAGTCCATTGCTTGAGCCGTATGGCTTTCTTTTCCACACACACCTTTCAATATACAGCCAGTTCCTTTGGCAGTCTCCTGACATTGATAACAAAACATGTTTGATTCCATATTCCTATTCATTTAAAAGTTTACATTATCTTTCCATAAAAGAAGCGGCACCTTAGCAATAAAAATAAGCAAGCTTATTTTCTATTACTTTCGGTTTGCATTATCTTTGTGCAAAGATGAGAGTTCTACAACGCGAAAACTGTCACGAATGTTACATCGAATCACAAAAAAGTAAAAAAGAGAATGGAAATCCATACATTATTGAAAATACCTCCTTTTCAAGGCATAACAGAAGAAGAATTATTATCCCTCATCCTGGCACCCGAACATGCACGCAGGCAATGCAAACCTGCTGACTTTATTGCCATGCAGGGAGAAGCATACCGTTCTCTATTCATATTGTGCTGCGGCAGTGTGCGTACCCAAATGGTCAGTGCAGAGGGAAAGCAACTCACCATAGAAACGCTGAAAGCCCCGCAACTACTTGCCCCGGCTTTTGTCTTTGCCTCCGAAAACCGCTTCCCGGTAAATATCGAAGCAAAAGAGAAATGTGAGATACTCATCATAAACAAGAATGTCTTCCTGGAATTCCTGCATCGACACCCCACTGTGATGCGCAACTTTCTGCAACTGGTATCGGACAGAACTCTGTTTCTCTCCAAAAAGCTGAATGCCTTTGCCCTGCAAAGCCTAAAATCGCGCATACTGAACTATCTACGCATGCATGGCACGATACTCAACCAGCAGGAAGTGGCACAAATACTGGGAGTGGCTCGTCCCTCGCTGGCACGTGCCTTATCGGAGCTGGCAAGCGAAGGATGCATCCGGATAGAAAAGAAGGAAATGCGGATAAATGAAATCTCTGCCCAAAAGTATTTATAAAAAATGCCCGCACTTATATATTATTCTTACCTTTGTCCAAGAATAAAAAGCTATGGAAAAGATTCTACTGGATGAAAAGTACGAACAGTTATTGTTCCAAATCCCTCTACTAAGGGATTTGCCACATAATATCAAGCAATCGCTGCTTGAGAAACTGGAATATTCAGTCTATTCTATAGACAAGAAAGATATAGTTGCCCGGCAAGGCACCCCCTGCAAGAAGCTATATATACTATTGGAAGGCAAATTGCGTGTAGATATTATAGACGGCCTGGGCAATAAGGTTATGGTAGAATACATCGTTGCCCCCCGGGCCTTTGCCACTCCCCATCTCTTCGGCAGCAACACCACACTGCCGGCAACTTTTACCGCCATTGAAGACTGTATCCTATTCACTGCGACCAAAGAATCCACCTTCAAACTTATCAGCCAGGATCCCAAAGTGCTGCACAACTTCCTTTGCATAACGGGAAATTGCAATGCCTGCACGGTTTCGCGATTAAAAGCCCTTTCCCGCAAAACAGTCCGCGAAAGGTTTGTCGTCTATCTGTTTGAAAACAGAATTTCCAACTCTACCAGCATCACCATAGCGCATACCCAATCTGAGCTGGCAGAATACCTCAATGTAACCCGCCCGGCACTTTCAAAGGAAATCAATAAGATGACCAAAGAAGGTATTATCCTAATGACGGGTAAGAAAATTGAGGTATTGAATGAAGCAGCTCTGAAAGAGTATATCTAAACTACCATTTTACAAACAAGATTCTCGGATTGATGTTGACAGATACCCAGCCCCAATCCTGCCAACGTTTATGGTCGCCGCCTTTCGCCACGCCCATGGACTTCGTACCCCGCATGATGGAGTAACCGGCAGAAAGCTTCACGCCCTTCATCACATTCCAGTCAAGCTGATAGTCTATCTCCGAACCCAATCCCTTTTTTACATCATCCAGCTTGGCAGCAGTAGCAAAATAGTGATAATTCAATTGCATACTCACCTGCTTGGATGTCTTGAAGTTAACACCCAACTGGGCATCCTGCAAACCGGGAGCGACTCCCTGCCAGGCAGAAGCATAGAAATAATCCATCGCTCCATAGAACTTATGATGTGTTCCGTAAAGGGGATCGAAAGCCTTGAACTTGTCACCCTCCCCGTCACTTCCACTCAGATAATCATAACCCAAGCTCACACTCCATTGCTTGTCTATGGCATAGGCAGCCTTCACGCTTGCCATAAAGGCAGATACACTCTGCGCATTCTTGTTCTTTCCGGTCTGGTAATAGAAAGCAGCCTGCACGGGCAGCCAGTTTCCCGATTCCGGTTGATAAGTCACGTAAGTACCAAACGTCTGCAAATAGCGGGTACGGGAGGTCTCGGTCTCCGCATCACCGGTTTCCAGCCCCAGATTCATGAACAATAAAGAGACATCAAGATTGGAAGCTTGCGCCGCATAATGATACCAAAGGGTCTGCATATTCTTGTAAGGTTGCGCGCCGTCATAATAATAGGTACCGCCTTTTGACTTTTCCTTGTTTTGGTTGAAGGCAAGAATGAAATGCAGTTGGTGGGCATTCTTGGCATAGCCCAGCTTCAAGGCATCATGATAGCGACCTGCGACATTCCAGTCCAGTCCTCCTAAAATACGTTCGTCATCATAAGACAAGGTCTGGCGTCCCAGTTGTGCAAAAAAACCGGCACCGAAATCGAGCTTTGCCCATGCTTCGTTCATGATGAAACGCCCGTTAGTATCTATCTGCGGGTCTTGTCCCCACACCCCTACATGCTGGGCGGAAATCTTCATGCTCAAGTCCGAGCGTTTGTACTCCATGGAAAGGCGTGCACGGTTGTTGATGAATGCAGCTGCTTTGTCTCCCTCGAAACGTGGGAACTGTGCACCGTTACGGTATTCTGCACGGGGTCTGATTTGCATCGACATGGTGAATTCGTTCTCTTTCTCCGCACTTTGCGCCCACAACATTCCGGGCAACAGCCATAAGCCTAATGCCAAATAAACTATCTTCATAAGTATTTTAATTTAAGTTATACGTATGTACACTCACTCCTTGTGCCGAGGGCAAATAATTGATGCCGTACCAGCACATTTGCAACAGCAGAAAAGATACAAGCAGGCCGACCAATGCCTTGCGATGTGCCGCGGGACGCCCCAGACGGAAATGGATATATGCCAGATAGGAAAACCAGGTAGCCGCCGCCCAAGTCTCTTTAGGGTCCCATGCCCAATAGTGTCCCCAAGCAGCTTTTGCCCAGACGGCACCGGACAGCATACCCAGCGTCATGAAAGCAAGCCCTACATAAGTCAAGTTATCGCACAGAGCCATCTCATGCCTTTCAATCCCCTTCTTCTTGAACCACAGCAGGTAGACAGCCATCACCGTAGCGGCACCCAGCATGGCGTAGGCAAACATATAAACAATGACATGAGGAGTGAACCACGGGCTCTGCAAGGCGGGCATCAAAGTCTTATTGTGTATTTCGGGCTTGAATATATTGATGCAGACAAACACCAGTGACAAAATGGTACTGAAACCGAGAATCCATTTATACTTCCAACGGCCATAAGTGATGATTCCCGCCAACGGAAGAAAAAACGAATACCACAGACGGGTCTCTCCCATCGTCCGCATCGGAGGACGTTCCAAAGAAATCCACATACCGACAATGAAACTGAAAAAGACAACCAGTCCCAGGCAGGTAAAGGTATATACCACTGCCGGGCGTTTTCCACGCCATGCAGCGAAAGCTCCCCATCCCCAGAAGAGTAAAGCGACAATGGCAAACAGAGCAAAATAATCCCAACTCATACCGTCTCCTCCTTTCTTTCTTCTTTTCCTTTTGGTGCATTGACAAACAAGCAGACTGCTCCCAGCACCATCATTATAATGCCGGCATATACAGCCGGGAGCCAGGGGTCGCGCACCAGTTCAAAGACACTGACATCACTCCACCGTCCCTTCGTCTCGTCATAGCTCAATTGATAAATATTCCACCCGGATATCTTCAACGGACGATTCACCTCGATAGTGTCTTCCACCACATCTCCCGCCTGCGTATAAACCGTAACAGCAGACACAAACCGTTGCGGCTCACGTTCGGGCATCACCAGACTGGTCTGCTCCGACAAACGCAATGCCTTATAGGGGAACATGAAGCTGCCGCAACTCACCCATCCCTCCTTCGACTGTCCGGAGGCGGTGTTCACCGCTTTCAGATAAACGGCATAGGCAGCTCCCATCGAATGGAATTCAGTAAACTTTAAGGTATCTTCCGTAGCCACGGAGGCAGCCATAGGAATGGTTTGAAAAATGGAGATGTCCCAATCCAGCAATTTTCCCCGTTCCACCTTCTCTTCCAGCAACAAATGTTCCGGCATATCCTTCGGCAGTGCCTGCCCCGTCTCATTGTCTATCAGCATCAGTTTGGGAGGATACTCGTGTATAGTAAATTCTTTCAGCTCAACAGCAAGCGGAAGTTCCGTCAGCTTGCCGCCCTCATCTATGGCACGCCATTCGGTCTTGCCCAATTGGGTAATCATTTTAAGACGCTGCATATCCGCATTGCCCAGCGTTGCCGTCAGAAGGGCAACAAACAAGCCGGCATGATTCAGCAGAAAAGGAATCTTACGCACATTGAAGGGGATAGCGGCACGGAGAATAGTCATCCCTAAGACAGCAACCAGCCAGACATAAAGTAACACAAACGGCCCAAAAGAAAGCATTTTCGAAAAGCCGATGACATCTGCCGAAGGATGGGTGGAGGGAACCTGCCGTACCAACCCCATAATGACAGTGATAGCCGCCACACAGACCAGGGAAGAAACTGCAGCCGTATAATGACTGAGCCATCCGAAACAATACACCCGTTTGCGAAGCCCATGCATCCCTGCCAGCAACAGCAAGAACAGCACCAGAACAATGATATTGACCGGCCATGCAAACAAGCCCCAACGAATGCCTCCAACGCTCCACTGTAACAGCAAGCCCGTGACAAACAGTCCTGCCCCACAGATAAAACCTTCCTTATACCCCCACGGTTTCTTCCACATCTTCTGATTTATGATTTGACGATGTACAAATTTATTTTAGTGCTAACCGGTTGTTAGCTTTCGCTTTTTCCAGCCAAGCCGGTGCTGTAGTCTTCAGGAAATTGTCCTTTGCAGCTCTTTCGGCATCCATATCGAGCCCGATATATTCCTGCGCCTTGTCTTTGGTGGAGATATCCGGCATAGGAACATTGTCTGTATATCCATGCTTCGCCAGCACCTTGGAGATAGCCAAACGCGCCTGCATGGCTCTATCCAACCCATGAGACAAGACACGCTGGATTTCTTGCGGTGCGTGGAAAGAGCCACCGTGAGATGCCACACCGAAGTCCCAACGCCATTGTGCCTGACGAATCAGCGCCAACACATCTTTCATCTGCTCTTCCGTAGCTCCCTTATCCCAAGCAAATTTAGCTTCGATATGGGCTTTGGCAAGTTCCTGCTCCAAGCGGTTACGGATTTCATTGGCCTTGCGCTGGCGTTCGTAGACGTTGTTGCGCAAAGTTTCCTCACTTTCGCGGTGGCAGGTTTGGCAGGTACGGTCTATCATAGCCAACGGACTCTGTATATGGTGGTCGCTGAACTTCACGCCACCTTCACTCTTATAAGGCATGTGGCAGTCCGCACACGATACGCCACGCTGGCCGTGAATCCCCATCTGGGCTATTTCAAAATCGGGGTGCTGCGCTTTCAGGATAGGGGTACGGCTCAACTTGTGTATATAGTCGTAGAAACCAGCCTCATCATAATAGGCTTCCATGTCTTCCACCGTAAAACCTTTGTCCCAGGGGAAAGTCAGGTACTTGCCGTCGCCCTTGAAGTAATACTCCACATGGCACTGCGCACATACCAGTGAACGCATCTCCTGCGGAGTGGCCTTGGTAATATCCTTGCCTTGGCGTTCAAAAGCCTCTATCAAAGCCGGACGGCTGATATGCAGGTTCATGTTTTCCGGTTCGTGGCAGTCGGCACAACCAATCGGGTTTACAATTTCATCGCCCAAAGCGCCCCACTTATTGTTATAGAAAGCATCCACACCGATAGCTTCCATCATGCGGGGCACATCGGGGCTCTTGCAAGTCCAGCAAGTAGAAGGCTGCGGGCCATCCGTAGCAGTGGCAGGCGCACCGGTACGAAGAGTTGCCGTAATGTCCTCGATGGCATGCATATGTCCGCGCGGAGTGGAATAGTCCTTGGAGAAGGCATATCCCGCCCAGAGCACTACCATCTCGGGACGCTGTTCCAATACATCCACAGCCACATTTCCATTGAATTCACTCTGGAAGTCGGTCTTGGCAGTTTCAGTCCATGTCTGATACTCACGGGGGAAATCACTCTTAAAGACTTCGTTGCGTGCCTCAATTCCCTCAATCACTGTTTTGCGGTTATTGAATACACTTGCCAGCTCGGCCCTGCGCTCCATCAAGGCAGAAACACATAGCCCCAAGACAAATACAACGACCATTGAACCACCGAACAACAGCCATCCTTGCCACGATTTTAATCTCTTTTCCATATCTATGAAGATTTATTGTTATTATTCCTTTATCAGTTTCTGCAACCACTCCGGCACGGGAGATTCCGGATAGGGTACCAATGCAGCGGGTGTAGACGAAAGACTGTTCATTCCACCATGAGGCACGTCGCGGTGGCAATCCCAGCATGCCTTTCCGTCGCCGGTGAGGGTCATCATGTAGTCTATTTTACCAGCATCCACAAACTCGTTGGTCAGTTGCGTATGGCAACGGATGCAATTATTCATAATGACCTGCGCACTTGCTGCCTCGGCTTGGATAGCCTGCGGTTCGCTTTTAGTGAGAAAGGCACCCACGTGCTTCATGCCGTCCATGCCTTTGAAAGCCCATTTCTTTACTATATTTTCATGAGGGACATGGCAATCGTTACAAGTGGCATCCCGGCTGTGGGAACTGTGCATCCAGGTTGCATAATAAGAAGCCATGATGTGGCAGTTGACACATGCCGCAGGGTCATCTCCCAGATAAGTGTGCGCCCGGAGAAGATACATAAACAAGCCTCCGCCGCCGACGAGGACACCGCATACAATGAGTGCCGTTACTTTCCATCTGTAGGACGGAAATAGTTTACTTATGATTGGTAACTTCGCCATAAAATGAATATTTTCAGCAAAAATAGGCAGTTACAATCTAAAAAAGTGTAATCATGATTACATTTTTCCATTTATTTTTCAGTATTTTTAATAAAGCATTCATTCTCCAGACATACCTATATGAAAACGTCCACAAAACACGCACGCCTGCGCATCTTGTGGACATCTTCATCCTTTTATAAAACTGCCTGCTTTTTCTAAGCAACTTTCTTTAATTGTATGTTCGCTTTCCTACTGCCCTTCCGAATCAATCTGCGAATCCAAAGATAATAGCCCGTCAGCGGCAAGCTGGCCCCTACCAAAGCGGCAAGGAAACTCAATATGCGGGTGGTCAGCCCTCCCCAACTGCCTACATGAACGGAGAATATCCAGCCACGGATTTTTCCTGAAGCGTCGGCATCCTTATATAAGGTAGCCCCGGTGATTTCACCGCTACGGGGATTGAACGTATAGCGGTCGGCAGCACGCTGGTTGCCCAACCGATTGAAAGAAACCGTAGCAGAGCCTTTGAACACGGTAATCTGTTTATAATCAGGATTGAGTTCCTTCAGTTCTTCGTAAACCTTCTGCCAGCTTGTAAAAGGAGAGAAAGAATTTCTTTCACGATGCTCACCTCCCGGTCTGCCACCAGACCGGCCTTGAGCCCGTTCTCCTCCCTGGGCAGCAGTTTGTGCCGAAGCACCATGTCCTCCACCCCCTTGCGTGGTTTCCACTCCGAAAACTTTGTAGAAGCCGGTGCGGTACCAGGAGAAAGACCATGACAGTCCCGTAAGCGCCATTACCAACAGAAGAACCAGCGTGTACATACCGCCTGCCACATGCAGGTCATAGCAGAACCGACGCCAACCCTTACCGGAAACAATCTTCAAACTGTTCTTCAAAGCCTTTTTTGTACGGGGCCACCAGATGACAATGCCCGATATCAGGACAAAGACAAACATCAGCGTGGCAGTGCCCACAATCATTTTCCCCCAGAAGATGCCTCCATCGGGCTTCATGCTGTCCAGCAACCAGCGATGCAGGCGGAACATGGTCGTGAAAAACGGCGCACGCTCATACTTGCCCTTTATCTCACCCGTATACTGGTCTACATAGACGGAAGCACGACGAGGTTTGGAAAGGTTCACCTGCCAGGCACGCTCCGGAGCAGACGAGGCTGTGACACCCGTCACAGAAACACTATCCGGCAGAGTAGCGGCCACTTTTTCGGCCACCTTGCCCATGGGAAGCGGTGCCGGCCCGACTTTCTCCACATAGTAGAGGTCGCGGTGGCAGAGCTCCATCACCTCCGTCTCGAATACCAGCATGGCTCCGGAAAAACAGATAAGGGTAATCAGTAGCCCGAAGGGGACTGAAAGCCATAAATGTATCTTACGAAAAACTTTCTTCATAGGAGCTTTATTCCAGTTTACCTACACCGTTCAGTTGGGTTGCATTGACAACCAGACCTTTGGTAGCTGTTGCATTGGCAGGGTCTACCTTATAGATGGCAGGATAGCCGGAAGAGGTAGTGACTGCCACATATGCGTTGCCATTTTCCATGTACGGGGTATTACCAAAGCCAGAGACATCGCTTGGAAGGCCGTTCACATAAGTCAAAGCTCCAGTGGAGGCATTGAAGACGGCAAGTTGGTTGGCAACCTTGTCTGATGCCGTAATTGCCTTATCATACATCAGCAGCAGGAAATAATTACCTGAAATATACCAAGTCCGCAAGAAAGAGGCGCCATTGGCTTTCTCTTCAAGATTATAGTAATAAGCGGCATCAAATTCTTCTGCTTTGGTATCGATGCGTACAACTCCAGCAGGCAATGTAGTCTGCTGACGCGAATCACTCATGGTCTTGGCATAGCTCGGAGAAAATACATATACATAGCCGTCGTCGGCAAGCCAGTTCATCTGGTAGTACTGTGAACGGTTACGTCCGGCAGCATAACTGATTTTGTCTGTAGTGATGACCTTATGAGAATTCAGTGTCTGATCACCAAAGATAGCGATATGGCATTCATTAGGATACTGGGTCCATTGCAATTCGTCCTTCTCATAGGCACCGCTACCCTGCCCGCCGGATTCTGTCTTTATTAAATCCTCATTACCGGAAAGCACCCACTTGTAGCTACCGTCTTCGTTCTTCTGCATGCAACCATACTGGCTAAGCCCCATGGGAATGGCTGCTGCATAAACCTTACTGCCCACTTGTTCTATACCGGCCAGTGTTACGTATTCACCATTTTCAAGGAAATTTTCGGCAAGAAATGGAGTATCCTTTGTTACCGAGTTCTTTGTATAAGTCTGTTTCTCGACATCCAGATAGGAAATCAAAAAAGATTGGGGAGTATATCCATTTGCATCATTCAGTTCCGTAGGGCCGTCGCCGGTAGAAGTCGTCATTATAAATTGGTCATAATAGCCGTAGGTAGTGAAACGATTGACGTTATACTCCTGGCTACGTTTTTCCAGTTCACCGTTTGTATTCATAATGAACGACTGGGTAGTGCCTGCATTTCCCTGGTGATAGTTCAAGGCATACAGATATTTGTTTCCGTAGAACACCCAGTAAGTAGCCCCATCGTTCACAAGGCCATTGCCGGCAGCAGTAATTTCACCGCTTTCCAGTGACTCGGCTGTCAGCAGGACAGGAACGGAGCTACCTGAAACTGTAGCCGTGGCAGCTATCACATAGTTACCCTTTGAACCGGAACCGGAGCCGGAACCCGGTTCGTCTGTGTCTGTACAAGAAATTAAAGCCATTCCGGTCATTGCCATTGCCAAGAGGCCGGACAAAAGATAATTCTTCTTCATTTGTTCTTCTTATTAATTACACCTATTAAAACCATTATATTTATTAATCACCAAAATGTACACGTACCTTGCCATAGAACGCACGCCCGGCTTTCTGAAGACTGAAATTGTCGTACAAATCCTCGTTCGTGAAGTTGCGGCATTCAAACGAGATATTATAGCGGCCATTCTTCAGACTATAGCTCAATGTCAGGTTATGGGAGAACTGGTCGGGTACCATGAAATCCTTGTTCTTGCTACCGATGGCCTGCGAATAGTAGGAGAAGCTGTGCATGTACTGGTTGTCGTAAGTCACGGACAGCATATTCCCTTTCTTCCAGAGGTCGCGCCAATAGAAGTTTACGTCAAAATCAGCAAACTGATAGGGCACATTGGGAATGCGTGCCTTGTAACCGAGATTTTCCACAGAGTTGCCGGTACTGCCGATTTGCATCTTCTCATTGTCACGCACATTCATCTGCGTGAAGTTGCCGCCCACACTCAGCCAGCGTCCGAAGCCATAGCGTGCCGATACATTGTATCCCTTCGTCAGCACCTTGCCGTAGTTGGTATAAGTGGCCCCTTCTTTTCCTCCGCTCAAGTCCTGGATATTGCGCTGGATATAATCCTTCGTATTGCGGTATACCACACCGCCTTCCACGTAGACAGAATGTTTTCCAAAACTCCGGGAATAACTCAGGTTCAAGTTGATGTTGTCACTTTTCTCGGGACGGATGCCGATGTCTCCACTCTCCAGGTCTTCGTCACCAAACATCTCTTCGATAGTGGGCAGGCGGTAAGCTTTTTCATAAGAGAGCTTCGCCTGCAAGCCGGGCAGGATGAAGTAGGTTCCGGCAGCACCATATCCCCAAGAGTCTACCGTACGGCTGGTGCGTACATAATTACTACCGGTATCATCCTCGGCCATAGGTCCTGCCACATACTGGCGGTAGTATTTGCCGAATGCCGAGAAGTTCCACTTTTCGGAAGGCATCAGGCGGTATGACAAACCGGAGATATTCTTGCGGGTCTGCTTGGCAATGGCATCCGTCTGTTCTTCCACCGCCAACAGTGAAGTATTATCACGCTGGAATGCACTCAACACATGATTGAAAGTCAGCATGTGGACTCTGGCAATGCGGTAATTCAAGGTCAATGTACCGTTCCAATTGTCATTATCGGCACGGGAATACTGGCGGGACTGTTCGCCGGGACTGTTCAGCGGATGTTTCTCACCAAGCCAGTTGTATTCATAGCGGGCAGTATCCACATTCGTAGTGGCATTGCGATTGTAGTTGGCTGTCAACACCATATCCAGCCCCTTGATTATCAAGTTGCGTTTGCTGTATTCCATCGAAGGCATTAGTGAATGACCGAAGCGGTGCTTTTCTCCGAAGACTGTCTTCTGGCGTACACCGGTCTGTATGTCCTTGTACATGTGCGAATAGGTGAAACCGAACATCAGCCGGTCTGCCCAACTTTTGTCCACAATACCCGCTTTGGCCACAATGGCTTCGTTGTGGTAAGTATCATTGAAACGCTTCACGCGCACCTTCTCACTTTCGTTGAAACTGCCCGTCTCAAAATCCTTTACCGGCGCATCTACATGATAATCGTTGTCCGAGTAGTTTTGAAAGGCATTGATTTCATAGCTGAAACCGTTCTTGAAAGTCTGTCCGAAGTTAACGTATGAGCGGTGGGTATTGAACGAGCCGTAAGAATAAGAAGCATCCAGGAACCAGTTCCGGCGTTTCTTGTTGGTAACAATATTGATGACACCGCCAATGGCATCCGTACCGAAGCCCACGGGAACTACACCCTTATATACCTCTATACGGTCGGCAAAGCTCACCGGAATATTGTTCAGGCTGAAGGAGCTTCCCACACCTTCCTGCGGCACACCGTCAATGAACACCTTGACGTGCTTTCCGCTAAAACCGTCCAGCATCAACTGCATATCCGAACCTACCCCACCCGACTCACGGAGTTTCATGCCCGGAGCCTTGGTCAAGGCATCGCTCAGATTCTTCGTGGTGTTCTGGAGTTCCTTTGTATCGACTGCCACAGCATTGAATGCCGACCTCTTCACCCGGCTTACTCCGGTAGAAACGATAGTCACCTCGTCCAGCTGTTGCGTTTCGGGAGCGATGGTTATGTTCAGCTTCATCCGCTCATCATTGACCAGTTTCACCTTTTTCTCCACCTTTGTATAACCTACGGCAGACACCACCAGCGTATAGTCGCCGGCAGGCGCCTTGATGTGATAGAGGCCTTCCTGATTCGTGGTTCCTCCATAACTCGTCCCTTTCAGATAAACAGTCGCAAAATCCACCGTTTCTTTTTCCGTAGAAATGATTCTACCCGAAATCATCCCTCCTCTCCTCTGCGCATGTACAGACAGAGAAGCCAACAGAAGGAAAAACAGCAGCGAGAATTTAAGTGTATATGCTTTCAATTTTATAATAATTATAATGTTGTTAGTAAACCGGTGCAAAGGTCATTATTAACAGCCAGCTGTGCAATCGCTTATTGTAGGTAATTATATGGAGTGGATTTATCGTATATATCATATTACGCAATCACCATTGATGGGTATTATCAATAATAAATCTAAAAAAAGAGGAGCCGGGAAATGAAAAACCCCTATTTATAGGTATTGCCCAATATGCCTTTTTGTACGACCTTTGCTGCAAATTAAAACAAGACAACGGACAATAAATTATTAAAGTTTAAGTATGAAAATTGAAAAGATTGTAGCCCGTGAAATCCTTGATTCACGCGGCAATCCCACAGTAGAAGTGGACGTTATTCTGGAATGTGGTGTTATGGGACGCGCAGCAGTGCCTTCCGGTGCTTCTACCGGCGAGCACGAAGCGCTGGAACTTCGCGATGGCGACAAGCAACGCTACGGTGGTAAAGGTACACTAAAAGCAGTAGAAAACGTCAACAAGATAATCGCACCGGCACTGATTGGCTGGTCGTCACTGGAACAGCGTACCATCGACCACAAGATGCTTGAGTTGGACGGCACGCCTACCAAATCCAAGCTGGGTGCCAACGCCATTCTGGGTGTCTCACTGGCAGTAGCCAAAGCCGCTGCCAATTATCTCGATATACCTTTATACAGATATATCGGTGGAGTAAATACCTACGTAATGCCGGTCCCGATGATGAATATCATCAATGGAGGTTCACACAGCGACGCTCCTATCGCTTTCCAAGAATTTATGATTCGGCCGGTAGGCGCCTCTTCCTTCCGTGAAGGCCTGCGCATGGGAGCCGAAGTATTCCACGCCTTGAAAAAAGTGTTGCACGACCGCGGCCTCAGCACTGCCGTAGGTGACGAAGGCGGTTTTGCACCGGCACTGGCAGGAACAGAAGATGCGCTGGACTCCATCATGAGCGCCATCAAGGCTGCCGGCTACGAACCGGGCAAGGATGTGAAAATCGGTATGGACTGTGCCTCATCCGAGTTCTTTAAGAACGGTATCTATGACTACTCCATCTTTGAAGGCGAAAATGGTAAAAAACGTACTGCCGACGAACAAATAGCTTACTTGGAAGATTTGATTAATAACTACCCGATTGACTCCATCGAGGATGGCATGAGCGAAAACGACTGGGAAGGCTGGAAGAAGTTGACCGAACGCATCGGCAACCGTTGCCAGCTGGTTGGCGACGACCTGTTCGTGACTAACGTGGAATTCCTTGAAAAAGGTATTGCCATGGGCTGCGCCAATTCCATCCTTATCAAAGTCAATCAAATCGGTTCACTCAGTGAAACGCTGGATGCTATCGAAATGGCACACCGCCACGGTTATACCACAGTGACTTCTCACCGTTCCGGCGAAACCGAGGACGCCACCATTGCAGACATTGCCGTTGCCACCAACAGCGGACAAATCAAGACCGGTTCTCTGAGCCGCTCCGACCGCATGGCGAAGTACAACCAACTATTGCGCATCGAAGAAGAACTGGGTAACCTTGCTGTCTATGGCTACAAAAGAATAAAATAACCCTTTGTAGTGAATAAGTCATAAAGAGGGAATAGCGTCTTTGGGAAAAGGCGCTATTTTTATTAAAGAATCGTCTATATCTTTGCAAAAGTCATCCCCTACTATCCTCTATAGGAAAGATTCTTTCCAAGATGGTAGCAGGTTAATGTTTCATTGACTAAAGACTATTCGTCCGACAGTCGTTACATTATCGTCCGACATATGTTTAATTATCGTCCGATAGCTGTTGGACGATAATTAAACATATGTCGGACGAATAGTTTTTAGTAAGCAAGAATATAAAATATAGCGGCGCAACAATCATTTGCTCCCAAAGCCTCCCTTTATTATTTACGGAGGCCTTCAAAAACAGTCCTCATTCACGGTTCATCAAACGATGCTCTGCCATCTGCTCGAACTTCGTGCCGGGACGTCCGTAATTGGCATACGGATAAATGGAGATGCCTCCGCGCGGGGTGAAGATACCCGTCACCTCAATATACTTAGGGTTCATCAAATGAATGAGGTCTTTCATTATGATGTTCACGCAATCCTCGTGGAAAGCACCATGATTGCGGAAGCTGAACAAGTAGAGTTTCAAACTCTTGCTCTCTACCATCTTGACATCGGGGATATAGCAAATACGGATTTCCGCAAAGTCCGGTTGCCCCGTGATGGGACAGAGGCTGGTGAATTCGGGGCAGTTGAAACGCACCCAGTAGTCATTGCCGGGATGCTTGTTATCAAATGCCTCCAATACTTCGGGGGCATAGTCCTGACGGTATTCTGTCTTTCTCCCCAAAAGGGAAAGTTGGTCTTTCAATTCTGTCATAGCCATATATTTTTAGTGATACAAGTGTGCCTCATTTAGTAGAAGCCAAAAACTTTTCCAATCCTTCTCTGCGCAACGTGCATGCCGGGCAGTGTCCACAACCATCTCCCGGGATACCGTTATAACAAGTCAGCGTTTCGTGACGTATAAGTTCGAGCACTCCAAGCTCGTCTGCCAGCGCCCAGGTCTCCGCTTTGTCAATCCACATCAGTGGTGTGTGCAGTACGAATTGCTCGTCCATAGCCAGGTTCAGCGTCACGTTAAGCGACTTGATGAAAGCATCCCGGCAATCGGGATAACCGCTGAAATCGGTCTGCGACACCCCCGTCACAATATGATTAATCCCCCGCTCGCGGGCGTAGACGGCGGCTATACTCAGGAAAAACAGATTGCGTCCCGGCACAAAAGTATTCGGAAAGCTGTCTGCCGGCTTCTCCTGGTCCATCTCCATGCCGGCATCTGTCAATGAGTTATGTCCCAGCCGGCCGATAAAGGAAACATCCATTACTTCGAACTCCACACCTGCCTTACGGGCAATGGCCCTCGCCAAGTCCACTTCCTTCTGATGTTTCTGTCCATACAGAAAACTCAGCGCATACACTTTCTTAAATTCACGTTTTGCCCAAAAGAGGCAAGTGGTCGAGTCCTGCCCGCCACTGAATACCACCAAAGCAGTGTCCCTATTCATCTTGTTAAAAGCCTCTCCCCTTGCCCTCCCCCGTAGGGAGGGAAACAGAGAGGGCATTGCTAATTATTTGTTTGACATAATAACTGATTTCCCCTCACTACGGGTAAGGGGCTTTAAATATCGCCTATTTTCCATACTTTATAGGAGATGCCTTCATCATAGACATCACTACCGTCTATCCGCTTAATAGCTTTTACCACACGGATAGTCACAGGCAGTATCAATACCTCGTACATGGACTTCAGCAGAATCTGGATACACATCATCACCAGCAACTCCCGCCATGCAATGATTCCTCCGAACGCCACCGGAAAGAAAATCAACGAGTCTGCCGTCTCACCAACCACCGTCGACCAAATGGCACGTGCGGAGAAATTACGCCCGTTGCTTGCCAGTTTCATGCGGCTCATTACGTAGGCATTCAGAAAAGAGCCCACCAAGAATGCCGTCAGACTGGCTATGACAATACGGGGCGCCATTCCAAAAACAAAATTGAAATGCGCGGCACCATCCCAGAAAGGGGCGGCAGGCAACGCCACGGCTATCAGTCCCAGCATTACCACAAAAAAGTTCATGGCAAAACCGCTCCAGATAATCAGGCGGGCTTTACGAAAGCCCCAAACCTCGGCAATGCAATCGTTGATAATATAAGAAATCGGGAAGACCAGCAATCCGGCTGTTACGGTAATACCAAAAACCTGGATAACTTTAGTCTCAAGAAGATTGGCTGCAATCAGGCATACATTGAACAGAATGCCCAGCAACATAAAAGGTACAGATACTTTTTGTTTCATACTCCTGTTTTTTACGTGGTGTTCTAGAATACACGACCGCTATTCACGGCATCATACATTTTAAATCCGGTTGCAAAGGTACAACAAGTTTTGCAAATGAACAAACAACATATATTTTAACTAAAACTCAAGCAAGACAAAGCTCCTTTTTTTTATTCGAAGTAATTACAGACAGTGCATATTTAGTTAACGAGACTTAAATAAGATTTTCCAAACCAAGAATATTATTTACAATAGTTTTAAAAAACACAAACCAACAGCATAAAAATCAATATATTAACTGATTTTAGCACAAAATCAAAAACATGCAACCAAGTTTGCTCTCAAACAAGATTTCATTCACGCAAATTTCTTAAGCAAATAAAATAATGGACAACATATTTTAATACATACGATTCTATATTTTAAATAATGAAAATTAGGATTATATTTGATAACAACAATCCGGAAGCTCTGGAAAGCACATTGATATTAACCAAGAATATACCATATTATATATAGTAACCTTAGAAAAACAATGAATGCCTATGATTTACCCGAAAGCCCCAAGACACTATTAGTGTCATCTTCTATTCAACCTATTTATTTTGAGATCCATTAGCTTAAACAAAAAACATCTATTATGAATGAAAATCGTAAACGAGGAACATCGAACAACAAAATCCTCACAGCAATTGCCATCGCCTCCCTATTTATAGGAAGCAGCAAAATCATGGCAATAGAGACCTACTCGGAAAATTCATTCGGAGTGACAGAACAGATGCAGGCACAAACAGCCCGCGGTATCATTGTCGACCAGAATGGAGAGCCTATCATCGGAGCAAGTATCTTGGAAAAAGGTACTACCAATGGAGTTACCACCGACTTATACGGTAAATTCTCGCTAAACGTAAAAAGAGGTGCCACCCTGGTCATTTCCTACATCGGTTATAAGACGCAGGAAGCCAAAGCAGATGCCAACATGAAAATCACCCTTACAGAAGATTCCGAACTACTGGATGAAGTAGTTGTTGTCGGTTACGGTGTACAGAAAAAGAAACTTGTCACCGGCGCCACTGTACAAGTAAAAGGAGAAGACATAGCCAAGCTGAACACTGTGGATGCCCTGGGCGCTTTGCAGAGCCAGTCACCGGGTGTCAACATCACGCAGAACAACGGCTTCCTGGGTTCGGGCTTTAAGGTGAATATCCGCGGTATCGGTACTACCGGAACCTTCTCCCCGCTTTATGTGGTAGATGGAGTTGCCAACGGTAGCATCGACGGACTGAACCCGAGTGACATTGAATCTTTGGACGTCTTGAAGGATGCCGCTTCTGCCGCCATCTATGGTGCGCGTGCTGCCAACGGCGTTATCCTGATTACCACCAAACGAGGTAAAACCGGCGTTGCCGAAGTCAGTTACGACGGCTATGTCGGCGTGCAGAACCTTTACAAAATCCCTACTATCCTCAATGCCCAAGAGTACATGATGATGCAGGATGAAGGCCGTGTAATGGACGGATTGAGTCCGTACAACTGGGCGACCTATATTCCGGAAAGGGATTTGCAGGCCATACAGAACGGAACATGGAAAGGGACAAACTGGCTGAAGGAAGTGCTGAATGAAGATGCATTGGTACAGAACCACGCAGTCAACATCACCGGAGGAACAGACCGTTCCAGATATGCCATAGGTATTTCATACACCAACCAAGAAGCCACCATGGGAGTTCCCGGCGAATTTCCAGAAATGAACCGCTACAACTTCCGTGTCAACTCGGACCACGTAGTCATGAAAAAAGGCAATCTTGACTTCTTGAAAGTGGGCGAAACCATCAACTACAAATATTCGCAAACGCAAGGTTCATTCGGAACCGGCGGCATTTATTGGAACGGAGTGCACAATATGCTCATCATGAGCCCGTTGATGCACCCTTACAATTCAGACGGGGGCTACTACCTCTATGCAGACCAGGAAAAGGATAACTACAAATGGGATATCTCCAACGGAGCCAATAAAAACCCGATAGCTTATCTGGACTACTATATGAACCAGAACCTAAGCAAGTCCCATTACATGCAGAGCAGCTTCTATGCAGAACTGCAACCCATCAAGAACCTGCGTATCAAGAGCCAGTTCGGTTACATCATGGGAGCCTCCAGTTATCGTTCCTATTTGCCGAGATTCGATTATCTGAGTGCGTCACTCAACAACGCAGAAGACAAGGTTACCCAATCCATGTCTATGTATAACCGTTGGTCATGGGACAATACAGCCAACTACATCTTCAATATCGATGACCACAACATCGACGTCCTGGTAGGTCAGAGTATTGAAAAATGGGGTATGGGAGAAGAAATGAGCGGTTCAGCCATAGGCTCAAACTTCTATGATTTCAAGCACGCTTATTTGTCCAATGTTCCATTGACCGCCAACAGTGTGTCCTCCTTGACTGGCAAGCCTAACGGGGAAGGTTCCATCGCCTCCTTCTTCGGACGTGTCAACTACAACTATCAGGAGAAATACATGGCTTCTGTCATCATGCGTGCGGACGGTTCCTCCACTTTTGCCCGCGGACACCGCTGGGGATACTTCCCTTCAGTATCCGCAGGATGGGTTATCAGCAACGAGTCCTTCATGTCAGGAATCAAATGGCTGGACTTCTTAAAGCTACGCGCTTCCTGGGGGCAAAACGGTAACTGTAATGTATCTACTTTCCAATATCTTTCACTGATAACTTCCAACAACGGATATGGCGGTTATACGTTCGGCGACTCCATGGACCTCATCAGTACCGGTTCATACGCCTACCGACTGACCAACCCGGACCTTACCTGGGAAACACAGGAGCAATTGAATTTCGGTATCGATGCACGCTTCTTGAACAACCGCCTGGGCTTTGAATTCGACTGGTATAACAAAAATACCAGAGACTGGCTGGTTACGGCTCCGGTACTCTCTTCCTTCGGTGCCAATGCAGTGTCCGTCAATGGCGGTAATGTAAAAAACACGGGTATTGAAGTAGGACTCCACTGGAACGACAACATCGGAAAGGATTTCCAATATGGAGCCAACCTGACCCTTGCTCACAACAAGAATGAAGTGACCAAGATTGCCAACAAAGACGGAATCATCCACGGTAGCGGCAGCGTTCTGTGGGAAGGAGCCGAAGAGTGCTTCCGTGCTGAAGTAGGCAAACCCATCGGCTACTTCTACGGCTACAAGAGTAACGGCATATTCCAGAACCAGGAACAGATAGACAACTACAAAGGTCCGAAACTGAACGGCGACAAGACACAGCCGGGTGACGTAATCTGGGCAGACACCGACAATAGCGGTACGCTCGATGCCAATGACCGTACTATGATAGGTAACCCGAATCCCGACCTGACAATGGGACTTTCCCTGAATGCCAGCTGGAAGGCCATTGACTTCTCAATCACTACTTACGGCGCATTCGGCCAGCAGATTCTGAAGTGTTATCGTGACTTCTCCTCCTCACCCTTGAATAACTATACAGCAGAGATATTCCAACGCTGGCACGGCGAAGGTACGTCCAACAAGTTCCCGAGACTGTCCAGCGCTTCCAGCTCCAACTGGAACAGAGTATCAGACATTTACATCGAAGATGGAGACTATCTCAAGATAAAGAACATCACTGTGGGATTCGACTTCAAGAAAGCATTCAAGAAGTTACCGGTACAACAGCTGCGCCTGTATCTGACCGCACAGAACCTCTTTACCTTCACCGGCTATTCCGGTATGGACCCGGAAATCGGTTACGGTGGCGACGATTATGGTTGGGCATCAGGCATCGACCTGGGCTACTACCCCAGTGCACGTACCTATATGATAGGCTTAAATGTAAAATTCTAATTAACCGAAGAAATTATGAAAAAGATATTATTCATAGCATCAGCAATACTGATTCTTCTTTCAGGATGCGAAAACTTCCTCGATTCGGAACTTTTGACCGAAAAGACAACCGCCAACTTCCCGGAGACAGAAAAGGATGCCCAAGAGATGGTGACGGCCATATACGCCCATCTGTTGTTTGAAAGTCCTGAAACCTCTTCCCAGTATTACATTGCCCAGTTGGCAGGTGACGACTGTCTGGGAGGCAACCTCTCCTACTCCAACAACTGTGCCACCAACTTCCTTATGTACAGTGGCAATCTGAATACATTTGCCGGTATCTGGGACCGTTGCTACACCCTTATCAACCGTGCCAACAATGCCATCAACACAATGGAGAATGTGAAATCATGGTCCAGCGAGAGCGAACGTAACCGACTTTTCGGTGAGTCCTACTTCCTACGTGCCATGGCTTATTATGAGCTGGCACAAGTCTTTGGCGGAGTTCCTTTACGCACCACACTGGAAAGTACCAACCTGCCGCGTGCATCCGTAGACGAAATCTACACCCAGATTGCAGCCGACTTGAAAAACGCTATCGAAATGATGCCGGCAAAGATTTATCCGAAAGGCTCAGACATGACCGGACACGCTACAAAATATGCTGCCGAAGCCATGATGGCACGTGTATTCCTTTTCTATACCGGACGCTACGAAAAAAACGAGCTCCCCAACGGAACTACCAAAGAGGAGGTCATCTCTTGGATAGATGACTGTGTAAACAACTCCGGTCATAAACTGGTGTCCGACCAACGCAACATCTGGGCCTACACCAACGATGCTACCGAAGACAATACCGAAGGGTTCCGTTACCAATACGTTATCAACCATAACCTGAAATGGGAAGGAAACAGTTCCGACGAAACTTTATTCGCCAACAAGCATAACCTGAAATCCGACTGGACCTATACCTGGTTCTCCAACACATGCGCGCAATTCTATTCACCGTCTGCCGACAACTATTCCAACAAAGACAGTTATCCCTTCGGCACCGGTTGGGGAGCTGGCCCTGTATCTCCGGCTATGGTCAACGAATGGAAAGACTGGGCCGCCAAGCAGACCTATACGGACGGTTACAAGGAGGATCCCCGTCTGACCGGTTCCATATGGTCGTACAAAGCACTTGATCCGAATGTTGCCGGCAATGTACTGATGGACTGCACCATGGACGAGGGTGAACCGGAATATACCGTATCCTATCGTTACTATGAACAAACCGGCTATTTCCAGAAAAAATACATCAATATCAATTCCTACAATGAAGGCAAAATCGAACCTTTCGGCAAGCAGATGTTCCCCGGAATATCTTCGCAGACATCCCAACAGCTACTCCAAATAGCCGACTTGATTCATATCCGTTTTGCCGACGTTCTGCTCATGCAGTCCGAGCTGAAACAAGACGCTACGGGTCTGAACAAGGTACGTGCCCGCTCCCACTTGGCTCCGGTGGCCTACTCCCTGGAAGCCATCAAGCAGGAACGCCGCTGGGAACTTGCATTCGAGTCCATCCGCTGGTGGGATATCCTTCGCTGGTCGGGTCCTTCGCTTGAGGAAGCCGGTGACATACTCAACAAACAGACCGGGTTCAATATAATAAATGCCGCTACGGTGGTACCGATGGTCAAATTCGACTATAAGAAACGCCTACAAGCAACCCAAGGCTACTGGCCCATTCCGCAAGACGAAATCGACATCTCCAATGGAGTCCTTGAGCAGAATCCAGGCTGGGATGCATCTGCCCAGTTCTCGGATTGGAACAATATGTAAGAGTATTAACCTATAAATAAAGACAATATGAAAGTAACAAAAATATTGATAGCAATGCTTGCTTCAGCCTTCATCGTTACTGCATGCGATCCTATCGAAGACGAAGACTTGCGAGACAAATATGTGACTGATGCCGGTACACCCATAACCAAGGAGGCATTACAAGCCGCCATATCCATTACCCAACCCTTCCCCAACCAAGACGGAGTAGTGGAAGGCGACCAGTATATCGCCCTGAAAAACTCCCGCCCGGACATTGGCGGTTCATGGCACATAGAATGGGGGGGCGAAGGAAGTAAACAAAGTAAGACTCTGGTCACGGACAACGCTACGGTCATCATGGAGTCCAATGCGGACTATTCCATCTACTATATGGGCATTTCCGCCAATCAGATTATCAAGACAGATCCGGTTGTAGTGACTGTGACCAATGTATTCGACGATTGGTCCACTTACTTCACCGGTGCAACCGACAAGAGTGACAAATCTGCCAAGAAGACCTGGAAATTCCGTGAAGTCAGCTGGGGTTCCGTCTGCAATATGGGGGCTCATGGAGGCTGGAAATATACCAGTGCAGGCTATACTCCCGAATCAAATTTTGCCTGGTGGGCCAATGTCACTGCCGCCGAAGCGGGAGACCAGTCCATGGTATTCGAATTCGACGGAAACAAGATGAAAACCTATGATGCCAGCGGAAACCTGAAGGCAGAAGGTACTTTCTCCTTCACACACGAAAAACCGGAAGACGGAGTACTGGGTGAACTGATAACAAGTATCCCCACCATCGGAGGAAATTATGACGACAACGGACAAAGCGTAGGCAGCAACAAATTCTGGCTGCTGACACTGGATGAGAACTATATCACAATCTATCATCCCGGCAAGTATAGCGGTGGTGTGGATTGGGACGACAGCGGCTGGTATGCTTATTTCAAGACTGAAGCAGAAACCGATTCTGAATAATATGCACTCTCTATGAAAAGGAAACTGCTATTTATAATAGCTACTGTCTTTCTAGTAGCTGCATGTCACAATGACGACTACATGCCCGGACTGCCAGCTCCGGGAAATGAAGACAACGAGACCGAAATGGCCGAGCAGGTTGCAGGCCGGGTTGCATTGGGCTACGTCACTTATTATGGCACATCCATACCCGATGCCAAATACCTGACCCACATAAACTACGCTTTTGCAGAATTATATGTTAAAAACGGAATTTATGAAAAGTTTGGCCTGCAAGGTGATAAATCCCGTTTTGATAAGGTAAAGAAAATAAAGAGCCAGTATCCACATGTGAAGATATTACTCTCTTTTACCAATAGCGTTTCCAATACTGACAATTCCCAGGACGGAGGTTTCTCCGCCCTGGCGAAGAGTCCGGAAATGCGCAAGCAATTCGCACAAGACTGCAAAGCCTTTGTTTCGAGTGAGGGCATAGACGGTATTGACATTGACTGGGAATTTCCCGGTATGACTTTCAGCAGCAATGCCTATGACGAGTTGGTAGATGTGGAAAACTTCACCCTATTGATGAAAGACCTGCGTGCAGCGTTGGGGCAGTCCACCCTATTGACCTATGCAGGTTATTGCATGGACAAGCGTCCCCAAGGCGAAGGCTATAAATATATTGATGTAAAGGCCGTAGACCCGTATGTAGATTTCGTCAATATCATGGCCTATGATCTGGTTGATGCCCCCCAGCATCAATCAGCATTGAACAAGCCAAGTAATTACTGGGACTGCCAGCGTTCCGTAGACGAATACCTGAATGCAGGGGTATCTGCCGACAAATTAGTGTTGGGAATTCCGTTCTACGGAAGAGCCGATTTCAATGCCGGCGGCAGCATCAATTATCGGGATATTCTCAACCTGAGTAAGGATGACGGCTATGTCATCGAAAATTGGGATACAGAAGGCAATGTCCCCTATGTCACCAAAAACGGCAGTTTCTACTGTGGTTACGACAATCCCCGCAGTATTGCCGCAAAAGGTGAATGGATATTAAAAAATGGCATGAAAGGCATGATGTTCTGGGATTATGAAGGCGATGACACCATGGGAACCCTACGCAAAGCGCTGTGGAATGCCGTCATGAAAAAATAAGTAACTTAACACACATTCTCAGGAGGTTATTCCGGAAATTAGGGTAAGGGTAATTTTGCATACGATCTTCATTCAAGGCAAGAATACTGACGGAATAACCTCCTTTCCTCCTCCAAGACTACAAAACCTTTTTTCATTTAAGTTGTTGAAAGCACATTCATCAAAACCTAACTTAAATGAAAACAATCTTAAAAGCAATGTTTCTGTTGTGCGTAGCCGGACTTCCCTTGTCCACTATCCATGCACAAAAAAAAGAGATTATCGATGACGAAGCCCCCAACGGCATTGTCATAGTTACTATCGACAAAGCGGGCGACGAGATTATCCGCATCATGAATGAGTCACAATTGCCTTACATCCATGACCCGAAAGCTCCCCGCTTCTTATTGATGGACAAACAAGGCAAATTCGCCCTGGGTATCGGAGGGTATGTCCGTGCCACCGGCGAGTATGATTTTGGAGGTATTGTGGATGATATTGACTTTGTTCCTGCCAACATTCCAAGCAGTAGTAAAATCAAAAATCAATTTCAAATGGATGCCAGTACGGCCACTATCTTTCTGAAATTAGTCGGACACACCCGGCTATTGGGTGACTTCACAGTCTATACAGCCGGAAATTTCCGAGGAGGAGACAAAACATTCCAGCTACGGAATGCTTATATGTCATTCCGAAATATAACGGTGGGATATACTTACGGCGGTTTCATGGACTTAGGCGCCCTCCCCTCCACCATTGACTTCCAGGGGCCCAACGGTGCCACGTTCTACCGCGCTACACAATTGTCATATACTTATAAAGGGCTGAAAGACTTTCGTTTCCAAGCTTCCATCGAGGCGCCTGCCGTTGACGGCACAACAAGCAGCCAATTCGAAATTGCCCAGCAACGCATGCCGGACTTCACAGCTTCGGCACAATACAGTTGGAACAGCAGCAGTCATCTGCGTATAGGAGGTATCATCCGCAGCATGACATATACCAGCACGAAAAGGGACAAGGCTTCCAGCGTCACCGGATACGGTGTACAAGCCTCAACGACCTTCAACCTCGGTAAAAAATGGCAGGCATTCGGACAAGTCAACTATGGTAAAGGTATCGGGCAATACCTGAATGACATCAGTAATCTGAACGTCGATATTGTCCCCAATCCCGAAAAGGAAGGCAAAATGCAGGCATTGCCCATGCTGGGCTGGTATGCAGGTCTACAATATAACATTTCTCCAAAGATATTCCTTTCAAGCACTTACAGCATGTCCCGCCTTTACTCTGAAGACGGTTATCCCAACGACCTGCCAAGTACCTACCGCTACGGACAGTATTTCGTAGCCAACGTATTCTGGAACGTAACCCCGAACATGCAGGTAGGCGCTGAATATCTGCGTGGCTGGCGCACCAACTTCGACAATTCCACCAACCATGCCAACCGTATGAACCTGCTTGTACAGTATTCTTTCTAATCCAATATAAAATAGGGACTGTCGTTAAATTCCGTCATTATGAGTCAATCGGCAGACTGTCCCGGTAAT
>NZ_QTMD01000003.1:0-217981 GCF_003602995.1 Bacteroides sp. AF25-38AC
AACATTGATATTTAATAATTTAAAATACGTCCAAGAAAATTTCTTTGGACAGTAGTGCCGGCCATTATATAATAGCGCAAACCATGTTCTTTACAAACTTTATCCACAGCAAGCAATATCTTCAAAATACGAAGCTGCAAAGGACGTATATCATAATCTGCCATAAAAATCAGCCCATTAATTAATAAAGTTGTGAAGGAATCAACCGCTGTGCTTGTTCAAAGTCATTCACCGTATCAAGCTCCACAGAAAAATATTCGGTAGTGTCAAGCGCATAGAAAGAGTGTCCTTGCGGTATGAGACGCTCAAAAGCACGTTCATAGAAGATATTATCCAAACCTTCTTTGGTAATCATAACCTCCAATTCCCGGAAAAGCGCTTCTGTATAAGCGGCAGACATCTTCTCGATGCCAATAGACTCGCCAATAGCTCGGGATATGGAGCACGTCTTACTGATTTCCAACACCTTGCCATCATTGTCCGCTATTACCTTGATTTCCTCTTCCCCCAATGTATGATGGTTCAGAGCCAACGCATCCGCTTGACCATATCCAAGCAACTTGGCTACAATCTGCGGGTCAAAAAGGATATCGCTGTCCAGCAACAGAATGTCCTCTTTATCTACATAAGGCCGTGTAAGCCATAAAGAGTAGATATTATTGGTAGAAGCATATTTCTCATTATAGATAAACGTAACCTCCAATGCCGGATAATGAGCTTCCAGAAAGTTCACAATCTGCTGCTGTCTATAACCGGTGACAATGACAAACTCCCGAAAGCCATTCTGCAGCAATGCATCAAAGGCTCTTTGCAGCAAACAACGCTCTCCAACTTTCAACAGACATTTTGGAGTGGTATCAGTCAACGGACGCAAACGCGAAGCTATCCCTGCAGCCAATATAACCGCTTTCATTGTAATGCAATTTTTTTAATGGTGTCAATGACAATACGGTTCTGTTCAGGACGCCCCAAGGTAATACGCAAATGGGTATTGATGTCTGGTTCATTCATGAACTTCACCTTATAATCCTCGTCGGCAAAAGCTTTCTGTAAGCGTTCTTTCAAGACAATCGGATATTTTATAAGGACAAAGTTCGCCACCGACTCATATACCTTGAAACCAGGCAACGTCCCTATCTCCGCTTCAAAGCAGGCGCGACTCTCATTCATCAGCCGTGCTATATTCCGGTAATGCGCATCCGATTTCAGTGCGGCAATAGCAATATCCTCAGAGATACGGTTATAACCCAGATATTTGTTGCTGTATTTGCCAAAGCTGGCCAACTCCTTACTCATAAACCCAAACCCCATGCGCAATCCGGGCAATCCGTAGAACTTGGAAAGCGTGCGTGAAATAATCAGGTTGGGATATTTATCAACCAGCATTTTAATATAGTCCGTATCAGTAGATACGAAAGAGGCATAGGCTTCGTCCACCAAAACGATGGTTGTTACGGGCAACTCAGCCAACAAAGCGTCCAATTCTGCGGGGGTCAGACCGTTACCGGTGGGATTATTGGGCGAAGCGATTAATAAGACCTTGGGATTCTCACGCTGTACCATCTCTTTCATGGCAGCGAAATCATATTTAAAGGTATTGCCATCCTCATACAATGGATACTGCAACGTATGCCCGTCCACTTCATCAGCAATGGATTTATAGTACCACCACGAGAATTTAGGAATGAGCATCGTCTTGTTCCCATCCTCTTGGGTCAGGAAATAGTGGACTGCTTGTTTCAATATATCTTCTCCACCATAACCCAACAGTACCTGCGGTTCATCAATTCCGTAAGATTCAGATAGATAAACAGACAGAATACTCTTCTTGCCTTCGTCGTAGATACGGGTATAGAAACAGAGTTTGTTTATATCAAAATTCTTTAGAGCCTCCACCACCTCTTGCGAAGGTGCGTAGTTAAACTCATTGCGGTCCAAATAATTCATATCTTAGGTTTCTTTTGTTAATACTTTCCGATAACACTCCATCGTCTCACGCGCCATCTGCTCCTCCGTGAAACGCTGTGCCCACTTCAGCCCCTCCTCAATCATGGTGGCACGCAAAGAAGGCTCTTGTGTACGGGCAATCGCTGCCGCCAATCCCTCCACATCATAGGGACGCACATACAATGAATGCTCCCCCCCCGCTTCTTCAAGACAAGAGCCGGTTGCTGCTACCACCGGAATGCCGGAATGCAAAGCCTCAAGAATAGGGATGCCAAAACCTTCGTAAACGGATGGGTATACAAAAGTCTCGGCCGACTGATAAATGGCAGGTAAATCGTCCGAAGGGATACCATGCAGAAAATGTACTCTGTCTTGCAATCCGGCTTTTGTCATAAACTCTTTCAGCTGATGGATATAGGCTGTGGGTCTCCCTACCAGAACAAAATGCAGTTCATCGGGCAGATACTCCAAAGCCTTCACAATGGCCAGCGCATTTTTACGCTCCTCAATGGTGCCCACCGACAAGATATAGCGTTCGGGCAACCGATAACTCCGCATCACCTCCTTGCGCTTATCCTTACCGACACGACAGGCATACAGAGAACTACACCCTTGGTAAATAACGGAAATTTTATCCGCAGGAATTCCATAATAATGTATGATGTCACGCTTGGTACACTCACTCACAGCAATGATGTGGTCTGCATGCTTGCATGCATAGCGGCATTTGTAGTTATAAATCAAGCGGTCGACCAACGAAAAACAATGTGAAAGTCTCAGGAAAATAAGGTCGTGAACAGTCACCACACTCTTTACTTCCCGTACCCGATGGATGGTCAGGGGAAGTTCGTTACTCAATCCGTGGAACAGCCGTATGTTGTCCCGTTTCAAAGTCCTGCGTATACCTCCCACGCGCCACAACGAAGTCATTCCTCTCCAGAGCCAATAAGATGGATAATGTACCGATACCGTTCCCCGGCTTTCGGCCACCATCGACGAGAGTTGCTGATTTTCACGGTGTACCGGAGCATACAACCAATACTCGTTTTCCGGAGCAAAGGCTGACAATGACTGCACCACATACCGGCTGTAATTGCCCAATCCCGTAAAATTCTGCACAGCCCGTTTTCCGTCGTATCCTATTCTCATCTCTAAAAAGTTTCAGCTGCAAATGTACAAGATAATCCTCATATAGCAGTCTATTTCGCTTTCCTTTTTTGACAAAAACACAAATTCACCTATAAAACATAAGATAGAGATGAGCAATCACTTGCTGTCTGTTACAAAAACCAAGTACGGAATCGGGCACATCCCCATTGTTCAATCCGTACTGGCCCATTGTTTTATCCTTCAAACACCTTATCTCCTTCCCGAAAACTACTTTATTCATCATCGGCCCACTGTTATGAACCAATTCAACCACACTAGTGAGCTGTTTAGTTCACTCAAGTGAACATCACGGCTCACTAACGTGGGCTGCTGAAGAATCCAAAAGTAAAACGAAAGAATGAAAAGGATGTAACAGAAGAAAGAAGGATGCGGAACGGAAGAAAACACGGGTGAGAGCAAAATTTACCCTCACCCTTTTCGATTGCTCTCACCCACCCCTGCAATGCCGTTGAATAGGGAAGTTGAAGAAAAGAGTGAGAGCGGTGAGGGCAGAAATGCAAACTTAAAAACGGAAAGAGTCAAATTATTTTCCGGGCATTACTTAGCCACTTTGACGGATTAGTCGTATCTTCGCACGATGGAAAATCGTCGAAAAGAACAGCAGCATTATGAGAGTCATTGTTGACAACAAAATACCTTTCATTAAAGAAGCCATCGAAAAAATAGCCGACAGCGTGATTTATACTCCCGGCAGAGACTTCACTCCGGAGTTGGTAAAAGATGCCGATGCACTGATTATACGTACCCGCACCCGCTGCAACAAGGAATTGCTGGAAGGCAGTAAAGTCCGCTTCATTGCTACCGCCACCATAGGCTTCGACCATATAGATACGGAATATTGCCGTGAAGCAGGCATCGCTTGGACCAATGCCCCCGGATGCAATTCAGCATCCGTAGCCCAATACGTGCAATCAGCCTTACTATTATTGCAACAACTCAAAGGAGTACAACTGTCCGAATTGACATTAGGCATCATCGGCGTAGGCAATGTGGGTAGCAAAATAGCCCAAGTAGGGCAAGAACTAGGCATGCGTGTCCTGAAGAATGACCTGCCCCGGCAAGACAAGGAAGGAGAGAGAGATTTCAGTTCCTTGCAAGCACTCGCAGCAGAATGTGATATCCTCACCTTCCACGTACCTTTATATAAGGAAGGGCCATACAAAACATTCCATTTGGCAGACCATACTTTCTTCCGGTCATTAAAACGCTGTCCCGTCATTATCAATACCTCACGTGGAGAGGTGATTGAAACCAATGCGCTCCTGAATGCCTTAGAAGACGGACTGATTTCCGATGCCATCATTGATGTATGGGAGAACGAGCCTGATATCAATCTTACCTTATTAAATAGAGTGTTCCTTGGAACTCCCCATATAGCCGGTTATTCAGCCGACGGAAAAGCCAATGCCACCCGTATGTCCCTGGATGCCCTTTGCCGTTTCTTTCACATCAAAGCCGACTACCGCATCGCTCCCCCCCAACCCCGGAACCCGATTATTACCGCCGACAGCCTGGCAGAAGCATATCTGCAAATGTATGACCCGAGAAGGGACAGCGAAACACTGAAAACACATCCCGAACAATTTGAAAAATTGCGGGGAGACTACCCGCTACGAAGAGAAAAAGATGCTTACACTTATATCCCAAAGTAGCACATACATTTAGAGATACAGCCCGATAATACAAAAGACGTCACTATATAAGCTCCTCACGCCTTTACTATCAATGCCGAATCAGAGGAAACTATAGGCAAAACATTACAATATCAATGCAAAAAATACAGTTAGAGAAATCACTCAGTGAAGGATTTATTTTTTATGCAATTTCAACTCTGACGATTGCCATACAATTTCTGTTTTATCTGATTCACAGTCCCCGGCTCGCCATGATGGACGTGGGAGGCTGGATGTTTTATATAACGGCCGCTTGCTCACATGCCGCCTTGTGGGCACTTATTCCTTACATCATATCCTTAATCGTAGCCATTACCGTCCGGCGCCATCAAGCCGCCGCCATCACACACATTATTCTTGTATCATTACTCAATATACTTGCTTACATAGACGGCAGTGTGTACAGTCTTTACAAGTTCCATATCAATGGTTTTGTACTGAATCTCCTGGTTGGAGAGGGCAACAGTGAGATTTTCACATTCAGCTTCTGGCTTTATCTGAAGATTGCAGGAGTATTAGTGGGTATATTTGCCGCCAATACTTTGCTAAGAATACTTGCAGGCCATTGTTATACCCGCTTTCACCGCTGTGGCTTCCGTCCTATACTTGCCACTCTGATTTTGTTTGCACTATTCTCTAACTTTTATCATGCCTATGCCGCCGTAGCGCAAAAGACTTCAGTGATTCGCAGCGCCCCCTGCCTGCCCTATTACTTCCCGCTTACGGCAACCCGCCTGATGATGAAGTTAGGAGTGGTCTCATCCAAGGATGTCATTAAAATGAACTTCAACAACAAAAAGCAGTCTGCTGACCTCAACTATCCGATAGATTCTTTGAAATACGAAGTCCATTCCAACCCCAAGAATGTAGTGCTGATAGCCATAGACTCATGGAACTACCGCGCCTTTAACCAGGACATTACACCTCATATCAGCCACTTTGCCGACAGTTGCAGCAGATTCACCTCCCATCTAAGCAGCAGCAATGGCACACGTGGAAGTATCTTCGGGCTTTTCTTCAGTCTCTCATCCATCTACTGGACTGATTTTGAGGTATCGGGCATACAGCCCCTGCTCATAGAAGAACTATTGAAGCAGAATTATCAGATAGGTATTTATCCCAGTGCTACAATCGTCAACCCGCCATTTGCCAAAATACTTTTCTCAAAGGTACCCGACTTGCGTACCCATACCGAAGGAAAAACCGTTTATGACCGCGACTGCCGTATTACAGCAGATTATCTGCAAGCACTCGATACGCTGGGCAGCGGTACAAAACCTTTCTTTTCCTTTCTCTTCTATGATTTGGCACACGGATATGAAGTGCCGAAGGACAAGCTTTATCGTTTCCAACCGTCCTGGGAGTTCGCCGACTATATGAAACTGAACAACGACATAGACCCTACTCCTTTCCTGAACCTCTACTACAACTGCGTGGCGGAAGCCGACTCACTGGTGGGATGCGTCCTCCACAAACTTGAGGAAAAGAAACTGCTAGACAATACCCTGGTCATCATTACCGGAGACCATGGACAAGAATTCAATGAGAATCATAAAAATTATTGGGGCCACGGCAGTAATTATTCACCGGTACAAACACATATCCCCTTCCTATTATATGAACCGGGAGAACAGCCACATACCTACCATCACCGTACCACGCACTATGATTTTGCACCAACCCTAATGAATAAAGTGCTGGGTGTAACCAATCCGCCTTCCGATTACAGTATGGGGCATTTAATAACCGATACTTGTCCACGGAACTGGCATATCGTGGGCGACAATCTCAATTATGCCTTTATCGTAGAAAATCATACTATTCTGGAAAAACACCCTTCCGGATATATAGAAATCAGCGACAGTGCATTGAATCCCCTGGAAAACTACAAGATAGACAACCGTAAGCTGAACGAGGCCATCCTCTCCCTTAACCGATTCTATAAATAACTGGGAGAGAGGCCTTCCACCAACTCCTCTATCACCTTCGGATAGTATTCATACTCCAGCCGGTGGATGCGTTGCGCCAGCTCCTCCGGCGTATCGCCCGGCAATACGGGGCATTTCTGCTGGCAGATAATGCCGCCTTCGTCATAATGCTCATTCGTATAATGGATGGTAATACCGCTTTCCTTTTCGCCGGAAGCAATCACTGCCTCGTGCACACGGTCGCCGTACATTCCCTTTCCACCGAACTTGGGCAGCAACGAAGGATGTATATTTATCATTTTATTGGGATAAGCATGCAGAATATTGTCCGGCACACGTGCCAGGAATCCTGCCAATACCACAAAATCAATATCATGCTCTCGAAGCGTCGACAAAACAAGCTCTCCACTTTCCCAATCGCTCTTGGCAAACCAGACACAAGGCACTCCCAGCCCCTTGGCACGCTCTAAAACAAACGCATTCTGCCGGTTAGTCAAAACCAGAGCCACACATGCCGAACCTTTTTCCCGGAAATAACGGATGATATTCTCGGCATTCGTACCACTTCCCGACGCTAAAACTGCGATATTTTTTCCCATAATCCCTCCAATTACTGCACAAAACCGTGAAAAATGTGCAAAAAGGTGCATTTAATTCATCAAATATTTGCGAGGAATGATAAATATTCATTCCTTTGCACCGCAAATTTAAAGAAATAAAACTAATTATTAATTAAAAACTTAAAGTTATGTCTGAAATTGCATCAAGAGTGAAAGCGATTATCGTCGATAAATTAGGCGTAGAAGAATCAGAAGTTACTAACGAAGCTAGCTTCACTAACGACCTGGGAGCTGATTCTCTTGACACTGTAGAACTTATCATGGAATTCGAAAAGGAATTCGGTATCTCTATTCCCGATGACCAGGCTGAAAAGATTGGTACTGTAGGTGATGCTGTATCTTACATCGAAGAACACGCTAAGTAATCTTATCCATTCGTTTATAACATGGAATTAAAAAGAGTTGTAGTAACAGGTCTCGGCGCCATTACTCCCATTGGCAACAGTGTTCCCGAATTCTGGGAAAATCTTGTGAATGGGGTTAGTGGAGCAGGACCTATTACTCATTTCGATGCATCGCTTTTCAAGACTCAGTTTGCATGCGAAGTAAAAGGCTTCGATGCTACCAAATATATAGACCGCAAAGAGGCCCGCAAGATGGACTTGTACACACAATATGCCATTGCAGTAGCCAAAGAAGCGGTAGGTGACTCTGGGCTTGACGTCGAAAATGAGGATTTAAACAGAATCGGTGTCATCTTCGGCGCCGGTATCGGTGGCATCCGTACATTCGAAGAAGAGGCGGGCAACTATGCCCTGACCGGTAAGGAAAACGGCCCCAAATTCAATCCGTTCTTCATCCCCAAGATGATTTCGGACATTGCTGCCGGACAAATTTCCATCATGTATGGTTTCCATGGTCCCAACTACGCAACTTGTTCTGCATGTGCCACTTCCACAAATGCTATTGCCGATGCGTTTAACCTCATCCGTTTGGGTAAGGCAAATGTTATCGTGTCCGGTGGTTCGGAAGCTGCCATCGCCGCTTGCGGTGTAGGTGGTTTCAATGCCATGCATGCATTGTCAACCCGCAATGATTCTCCCGAAACTGCATCCCGTCCGTTCAGCGCAAGCCGTGACGGATTCATCATGGGTGAAGGTGGCGGTTGTCTCGTTCTCGAGGAACTGGAACACGCCAAGGCACGCGGTGCCAAAATCTATGCGGAAGTTGCCGGCGTAGGAATGTCTGCCGACGCTCATCACCTGACAGCCTCTCACCCCGAAGGTTTGGGAGCCAAGTTAGTGATGCTGAATGCGTTGGAAGATGCAGAAATGAAACCCGAAGAAGTAGATTATATCAATGTTCACGGTACATCTACTCCCGTAGGTGATATTTCGGAAGCAAAAGCAATCAAAGAGGTATTCGGACAGCATGCGTATGAGTTGAACATCAGTTCGACAAAATCCATGACCGGCCACTTGCTGGGCGCTGCCGGTGCGGTAGAATCCATTGCAAGCATCCTCGCCATCAAGAATGGCATTGTTCCTCCGACCATCAACCACGAAGAGGGTGATAACGACGAAAACATCGACTATGACCTGAACTTCACGTTCAACAAAGCACAAAAGCGCGAAGTGAACGTAGCTTTGTCCAATACTTTTGGATTCGGTGGTCATAATGCGTGTGTCATTTTCAAGAAATACGCAGAATAATAAGGTCGTGTTACGTAACCAAATAGATAAAATAAGGCTCTTGTTCCGCAAGGATAGAGAGTCTTATTTTTGTTTTTACAGAATTCTCGGCTTCTTTCCACGTGACATCAAGGTCTATCAGCAGGCTTTGCTGCATAAATCCATCTCCATGCGCTCCGAAAAAGGACGTCCCATCAACAACGAACGGCTGGAATTCTTGGGCGATGCTATCCTCGACGCCATTGTAGGAGATATTGTCTACCGCCATTTCGAAGGACGCCGCGAAGGTTTCCTTACCAATACCCGTTCCAAAATTGTACAGCGGGAAACACTCAACAAACTGGCCGTGGAAATCGGACTGGACAAACTGGTGAAATACTCCACCCGCTCCTCATCCCACAACAGCTACATGTACGGCAATGCATTCGAAGCCTTCATCGGCGCCATTTATCTGGACCAGGGCTACGACCGCTGCAAGCAGTTCATGGAAGAGAAGATTTTCAAAAACTATATCGACCTCGACAAGATGTCTCGCAAAGAGGTCAACTTCAAGTCAAAACTCATCGAATGGAGCCAGAAGAACAAAATGGAGGTGTCATTCGAGCTTATCGAGCAGTTTCTCGACGAAGAATACAATCCGATGTTCCACACCGAAGTCCGCATCGAAGGGATATCGGCAGGTACCGGCACCGGTTATTCCAAGAAGGAGTCGCAACAAAATGCGGCACAGATGGCATTGAAAAAAATTAAGGATGCCGCTTTCAAGGAGGAAGTCCAGGCAGCCAAGGAGCGAAACCATGCAACAGAAACCTCCACAGAAGAAAATCCCATGGCAGAAGCTGTTGAAGAATCCCCACAAGAAAAATTAGCCGAAACAGATTCCCATCCGACGTCCCTGGACAACTAAGTCATTGTCTTCCGTCACCAGCTTCAACTTGCCCGCAATCTCCTCCAGCGGTGCAGAAGCTATTTCATTCCCCTTCAAGGTAATCATCCGCCCGAACTGCCCGTTGGCAATCAGTTCCGTGGCATGTCCACCCATACGTGTGGAAAGGTTACGGTCAAAAGGTGTGGGTGAGCCGCCCCGCTGAATATAACCCAACACAGTCTCACGGGTCTCGATACCCGTCTCATACTCTATCTCCTGAGCTATATACTCGGCGGCACGCTTCCGCCCGTCCGTCTGTATACCTTCGGCTACCACCACGATGGAGTAAGGCTTTCCTTTCTTCAGCCGATTCAGAATCGTTTCTCCGATACGGTGGATATTATAGGGAATCTCCGGAATCAGAATCACGTCACCACCGCCTGCCATACCGGAGTATAAGGCTATCCAACCTGCCTTGTGCCCCATCACCTCAATCACCATCACCCGCTTGTGCGAGCTGGCCGTGCTGTGCAACCGGTCGATGGCATCCGTAGCAATGCTGACGGCAGAATCGAATCCGAAGGAGAAATCAGTTCCCCAAATATCGTTGTCTATGGTTTTAGGTACAGACACAATGTTCAGCCCCATAGCAGAGAGTTTGGCGGCTGTCTTCTGCGTACCGTTCCCGCCGATACAGACTACACAATCAAGCCCCATCTCTTCGATATTCCGCGCTATCAGTGCCGGTTTGTCCACGCCGGACATCACGCCGTTCTTCTTAAAGGGCTTCTCGCGCGAAGTACCGAGCATCGTACCTCCCAAGTTCAGCAAACCGGATAAGGATTTTTCGGTAAACGACTCCACATCCTTGGTCAGCAGCCCCTGAAAACCGCTGTGAATGCCAATTACTTCCATTCCATAATGGTTGATAGCTGTTTTACATACACCGCGAATGGTAGCGTTGATGCCGGGACAGTCGCCTCCTGAAGTCAAAATACCTATTCTCATGATATTTTTGTTTGAATTATTGTTCTATAGGTCCGTAAAGATAGAAAAAAAAGAGAAAAAAGATAGAGATGCCGATAAATAAGATTATTTTTGCGGTTTAAAATAAGATTTCACAAAGAACGATGAATATTACAAAGTTTCTGAATAAGGTATATTTTGCTCCCCGTCTGAAAGAAATCGAACAATACACCAGCCATGCCGGTGAATTGCAACAGCTTGTACTGCAGCGCCTCGTCCGGACAGCGGCAAACACGGAATGGGGAAAGAAGCATGACTATGCCTCTATCCGTACTTATGAAGATTTCAAGAAGCGCCTTCCCATACAAACTTATGAAGAAGTAAAACCTTATGTAACCCGCCTGCGTGCCGGTGAGCAAAATCTGCTTTGGCCTTCGGAAATACGTTGGTTTGCCAAATCATCGGGTACCACCAACGACAAGAGCAAGTTCCTGCCCGTCAGCCGGGAGTCCTTGCACGACACGCATTACAAGGGAGGCCGGGATGCCGTTGCCATCTATCTGGGACAGAATCCCGAAAGCCGTTTCTTTTCCGGTAAAGGGCTTATCCTTGGAGGCAGCCACGCTCCCAACCTGAACACCAACCACAGTCTTGTAGGCGACCTCTCCGCCATCCTCATAGAAAATATCAACCCGCTGGTAAACTTTGTCCGCGTACCCAGCAAGCAGACAGCCTTGATGGAGCACTTCGAGCCCAAAATGGAGGCCATTGCCCGCGAAACCATCCATGCAAATGTAAGCAACCTTTCCGGTGTACCGTCCTGGATGCTTGTACTCATCAAACATATACTGGAAAAGACGGGAAAGCAGAGCCTTGAGGAGATATGGCCCAACCTGGAGGTATTCTTCCACGGCGGCGTTGCCTTCACTCCCTACCGCGAGCAATACAAAGACGTGATCCGCAGCAGCAAGATGCATTATGTAGAGACTTATAACGCCTCCGAAGGCTACTTCGGCACGCAGAACGACCCTGCCGACCCTGCCATGTTGCTGATGATTGACTACGGTATCTTCTACGAGTTCATCCCGCTTGAAGATGTAGGCAAGGAGAATCCGCGTACCTTCTGCCTCGAGGAGGTGGAGCTGAACAAAAACTACGCCATGGTAATCTCCACTTCTGCCGGTTTGTGGCGATATATGATTGGAGATACGGTGAAGTTCACATCGAAGAACCCCTATAAGTTCGTCATCACCGGACGTACCAAGCACTTTATCAACGCGTTCGGCGAAGAACTGATTGTGGATAACGCGGAAAGAGGACTTGCCAGGGCATGTGCCGAGACCGGTGCACAAGTAGTAGATTACTCTGCTGCTCCCGTGTTTATGGACAAGCATGCCAAATGCCGCCACCAGTGGCTGATAGAGTTTGCACAAATGCCGGACAGCCTG
Organism: Bacteroides sp. AF25-38AC; assembly: GCF_003602995.1. Taxonomy (NCBI): domain Bacteria; kingdom Pseudomonadati; phylum Bacteroidota; class Bacteroidia; order Bacteroidales; family Bacteroidaceae; genus Bacteroides; species Bacteroides sp. AF25-38AC. The sequence goes on from NZ_QTMD01000003.1 coordinate 12,252, forward strand.
GAGAAGTTCGCCAAAGTATTGGACGACACCCTGAAAGAGGTGAACTCCGACTATGAAGCTAAAAGGCAGAATAACCTGGCGCTGCAACCGCTGGAAATCATCGTCGCCCGTCCCAACCTCTTCCATAACTGGCTGGATAGCAAGGGGAAACTCGGCGGACAGCATAAGGTGCCCCGGCTCAGCAACACGAGGGAGTATATAGAGGAAATGCTGGAACTGAACCGGTAAATTACTATATCATAAAAATCAAGCGCGGATTACGCAAATTACGCGGATAAATTAATAAATCCATGTAATCTGCGTAATCCGCGTTTTACAAATCAGTCAGTACGTTTTGACTTTACTTTTTCATTTCAACAATCAGCCTCAAGGATTAGAAATTATATGCCAGCCCAATTCCCAGCACTTCCTTAAACTGCACCTTGGCGCCCTTCTTCACTCCATTGTCATCAAACGTTTTCACATCATTGTCATACTTCAGAGTTGTATTGATGGTAGCCGACAATACTTTATTGATTTTCATGCTGATAAGTACATCCCAATTCACATCTATGTTTCCAAAATCTTTGCTGTAAGGAGTAAAGAAATCAGCCGTAGTAATCAGATTCACATTCTCCATCACGGGCAATTCAGCACGGGCTTTCACAAAAGCGCCACCCTCTATCTTGAAGTGGTCACCCGGGTCTACACCAAAAGCGCCCAAATCGGAAAGATAGTCATCAGTCACGAAAGTCATCTTGGTGGAAACGGGTGAAAGCAGTAGAGAATAGTTACTCTTAGGCCTCCATTCCATACCCAGGGCGATATTCGAATAGGCAGGAGCAAAGAAATTGGAAATCTGGTGCTCTTTGTCAGGATAGTCATATCCTTTGGCAAACTGGGTATTCAAATCACCCATCAGTGTATAGAACCAGACGTTGTCTGTAGAATATCCCAACTGAGTGGAAAGCCCTATTTTATCACTACTTTTCCTCATCCCCTGAGATTTGGTTTTCGACAAGCCATAGTCCAGCACCATGTTGGTGACCCAGAGCCAGTTTCCTTTCTTGTGTGTCAGTGATGCATTCAAGTAGGCATTTCCAGCAATGGAATTCTCACCTCCTGCCGACCAGTTGGCCATGGCAGTCTGTGACATATTAAGACCAGTCACTCCTTTCAATACCCAAGCTCCCTCCTGATAACCTTTATCATCCGTCTGAGCATAAGTTATGGTTGCTAAAGCAGCAAACAACATTACAATATATATCCTTTTCATATTACAGTTCGTTTTAAAAGTTTCTCATAAAAAGACGTCTCATAAAATTAACAACATTTACTATCTTTTGTTCGAGAAGCTATAAAACGAATGTAAGGTTCAGAGAATAATTCCACCGCCCAACAAGTATCCGTCCTTATCATAGAAAGCCGCTGCCTGCCCGGGTGCAATGGATTCCAGCGGCTCTATCAGACGGACACGTAACAGACCTTCCACCGTAAGAGTCACCCTGCACCGGTTTGCCTGCTTACGGTAGCGTATCTTCACAATAACCTCGTTTGCACCCAGCACACGACTATTCTCCACCAGGTTCCAGTCTCCCAGCCACATTTCCTGCCTGTAGAGGGAAGAGAGCGGAGCTAAAACGACTTCATTGCTTTCCACTCTTGTCTCTTTCACAAAAACAGCCTTGTTCAGATGGATACCCAAGCCCCTACGTTGCCCTACGGTATAAAACGGATAGCCCTCATGCCATCCCAAGAAATCCCCCTTTTCATCGACGAATCTACCTTTACCGGGTAATAGTGTTTCAGGAACCTCACGCTTCAAAAAGGAACGGTAATCCAAAGGGCAAAAGCACACACCTATACTGTCTTTCTTCGCAGCCACCTGCCCGAAACCACGCTCCGCCGCATACGAGCGCGCCTCATTTTTCGTAATATCTCCCATCGGAAGCAACATACGCTGCAGGATGTCCTGCTTCAATCCCCACAGAAAGAAAGTCTGGTCTTTGTCCTTATCTGCAGCAGGAGCTATATAATACTTTCCTCCGGACAAGACTTTACGCACATAATGTCCGGTAGAAATCCAATAAATCCCCTTTTCATCGGCTATTTTAGCCAACAGTGCCCACTTCAGCTCATTATTGCAGACCGTGCAAGGAACGGGAGTGCGTCCCCTTAGATACTCTTCCACAAAATAGCGGATAATACGCGAACGGAAAAGCTCGCGTGCATCATAGGTAATGTGTTTCATCCCCAGCTTCAGGGCCAGAGCCCGTGCATCTTCCAAATACCCGGTCTCATCTCCTGCCTCATAGAAACGGAAAGTCACGCCAGTCACCTCATAACCGGCTTCCTGCAACCTCATGGCGGCCACGGAACTATCCGTGCCGCCACTCATGCCAAGCAATACACGTTTATCTGACTTCATGGATACAAAAGTAATAAACGAAGGTGAAATCCGTTGCATTTACTCTTATAAAACAGAATATCATTATAGATTTTCACAGATTTATTATACCTTTGTACTCCTAAAAGAACTAATAATCAACTGTTATGGAACATCAACTGACCATTTACAACACTTTAAATAGAAAAAAAGAGCTGTTCGTACCGCTGCATGCACCGCATGTAGGCATGTATGTCTGCGGACCGACCGTGTACGGTGACCCGCACTTGGGACATGCACGCCCTGCCATCACTTTCGACCTGCTGTTCCGCTACCTGACGCACATCGGCTACAAGGTGCGCTATGTCCGCAACATTACCGACGTGGGCCATCTGGAGCACGATGCCGACGAAGGTGAAGACAAGATTGCGAAAAAAGCCCGTCTGGAACAACTGGAGCCAATGGAAGTGGCACAGTACTACATCAACCGCTATCATAAGGCGATGGATGCATTGAATGTGCTGTCTCCCAGTATCGAGCCACATGCCAGCGGCCACATCATCGAACAGATAGAACTTGTAAAGGAGATATTGAAGAACGGATATGCCTATGAAAGTGAAGGTTCCGTTTATTTCGATGTAGAAAAATACAACAAGGACCATCACTACGGCAAGCTCTCCGGACGCAACCTGGATGATGTTCTCAACACCACCCGCGAACTGGACGGACAGAGCGAGAAGCACAATCCCGCAGACTTTGCCCTCTGGAAATGTGCGCAACCGGAACACATCATGCGTTGGCCTTCCCCGTGGAGCGACGGCTTCCCCGGCTGGCACGCCGAATGTACAGCCATGGGAAAGAAATACTTGGGCGAGCACTTCGACATTCATGGTGGCGGTATGGACCTTATCTTCCCGCATCACGAATGCGAGATTGCACAATCCGTAGCTTCCCAAGGAGAAGATATGGTACATTATTGGATGCACAACAACATGCTGACCGTGAACGGACAGAAAATGGGTAAGTCTTACGGTAACTTCATCACATTGGAAGAGCTCTTCAAAGGCACACACCCCATGCTGGAGCAAGCCTACAGCCCAATGACCATCCGCTTCTTCACCCTGCAAGCCCACTACCGCAGTACGGTAGACTTCAGCAACGAAGCTCTGCAAGCCGCCGAAAAGGGATTGGCAAGACTGATGGATGCTGTACATGGACTGGACAAGATTACCCCTGCTGCAACCTCCACCATAGACGTGAAATCCCTGCGTGCCAAGTGTTACGAAGCCATGAATGATGACTTGAACTCACCGATTGTCATCGCCCACCTCTTCGACGGCGCCAAGATGGTAAACAATATCCTGGCTGGAAACGATTCCATCACAGCCGAAGACCTGAAAGAATTGAAGGAAACCTTCCACCTCTTCTGCTTCGACATCTTAGGATTACAAGAAGACAACGCCTCCAACGAAGAGCGTGAAGCTGCCTTCGGCAAAGTAGTGGACATGCTATTGGAAGAGCGTTCAAAGGCAAAAGCCAACAAAGATTGGGCTACATCCGACAAAATCCGCAATGAACTCACCGCGCTCGGTTTCGAGATTAAGGACGGTAAGGACGGAAGCGAATGGAAGCTGAATAAATAACGAAGGTATCATAACTCACCACAGAATCATACAGATTGGGGTAAGTTTTAGGCAGAAGAACAAAAGAACATATTTTTCTCTTGTTCTTCTGTTCTTTTAACTGAAAAATAAAATCTGTATAATCCTATGGTGATTGTGTATTTTGATACATCCCTGTTAGAATACGAATCCGAACCCGGCATACCACCCTACTTTCTTCGTCTGGTTGGACCAATTCAATTGTATCTCCACTGGTCCCAGAAAACTCTTGTACATATAGCCGATGCCTACCCCTGCCATATCAACCGATTCGGAAGAGTCAAGAATCTGATGAAACCTCCCGGAGTTTCGCCCATAACTGCCCATCACTGATATATACTGGTTTTTCAAGATACGCTGTCTGAGGTTCAGCCCTGCAACCAGCAATGCGGCTTGTGACAGTTCCGCACGGTTGATGCCCGTAAACGGTATCTGCTGTGGCATATAGCGCCCCGGTATGGTTCCCCCCACCATATTAATGATGGCAAAAGGATAATTACCGCTTCCGGACAATACGCGTCCATAAAACGAAGGAGTGACAGTGAACTTACTCGAGGGAGAGAAACATCCCTGCCAACGGGCATCGAAAACAGAAATAGGATTGTTGTCCTTATACTGGAAGAAGTTATCCGTATAGAGATGATAGGATACCGCCCACGACATACCTTTTGTAGGGGCGCTCCTCTCATTCAAGTTGTTGAACACAAGTCCGGCAAAGTAACTGAATAAGGACGAATTCTCAAACAGTGCCGAAGCCAACGGGTCGAGCGACAGCAAATCATGATAGTGGTAGTAATCAAAGTCAATGCCCAGACTGACCTGGATATTGTTCCAGTCCTTCGCCGCCCCCATACGGACCAGCTGATGTGTAAAAGTCAAATCCAGCGCCCGTTTGCCTTCATTATAAATATTCATATCTTTATAGTCGAACTGATAGGCAAGTCCTGCCTGCCATCCACCGTCCCATTGATAACCATATCCAAGTCGTGCCAGTGTACGCTTGCCCAGACGGGCGGTGAGGCTGACCAGCGACTCCCGCTGCCGGCCGAAATAGAAGTCCGTATTTGCCTGCAACGCCGCCAGTTCTTCCGTATCAAAACGAAAACCGACATTCAACTTGTTCTCCCGTACAGCAGGGACGGCTATTTGGGAATCAACGGGAATCTCCCTATCAACAGCCGCGCCAGGCAAGCGGAAAGGTCCCGGACGGCGAGGCTGATAATCTTCTGCAAGTCCCAGCTTCCGTTTCAGGGCAAGCAGTCCGTCCCAACTGTCCATGGCAGCACGCTCTCCCCGCACCATCAAAGTGTCGATGGCCTCTTTGGTGAAACTTGCAGCCGAATAGCCGGTGACATCCACCTTTATCAATACGTCGGTATTACGCAGATTCTCACGGTATTTCTTCTCTCCTTGCAGATTGATGATTTGCCCGAAGATGTCTTTCACCGATTTCAGCTCGGAAGCCTTAAGCAGCGGACTCTGCACATCCACCCCGATAATGTAGTCGGCCCCCATGGCAAGCGCCACATCTACCGGATAGTTATTCACCATTCCACCGTCCACCAACACCATTCCATCCAGGTCTACCGGAGCAAACACACCGGGAATGGACATGCTGGAACGCATGGCAGTAGCCAGTATTCCCTCATGGAACACTACTTCGCTGCCATTCACCAGATTTTCCGACACGCAGGCAAACGGAATAGGCAGACGGCTAAAATCCACAGAATCCTGGTAACCTTCTGTCAATGTGGAGAACAAACGTGCCAGGTTCTTCCCTTTTATGATACCCGCATCCGAAACAGCGGCAGATTTCAAAGAAAACGGAATGGAGAGTACATAGCGCTCCGACTTCAACCGGTCATCCAGCAACACATCCTTAGGATTGGGGGCATCCGAGAGCAAGAATTTCCAGTTCTGGGCATTCACCATACTGTCCAATTGCTGTGGGGTATATCCGATAGAATACAAACCGCCCACAATGGCCCCCATACTAGTGCCCACCACATAATCTATAGGGATACCCGCTTCTTCAATTACTTTCAGAGCACCGATATGCGCCGTCCCTTTGGCGCCACCCCCACTGAGTACGACAGCCACTTTCGGACGCCCGGACGCCCAAAGGACCATCGGCAAAAACAACAAACAAGCCCATAGTCTATACTTCATCTCCATCATTTACTTAATACGTATTGGTAATTTATTCCACTCTGAATCAAACAACCCGCTCCGACAAATAGTTCACTATCAGTCGAAGCGGGTCGCAAAAAACGTTCAAGCAATTTATGGAGGATTATCTATAACCCATTTCCAATCAATAAGGTATCATATCCTTCAAGATACCTTCCTTATACCAAGGATCATCAATCTCTTTCAACACTTTGCCCATCTCTGCGCAAAGGTCTTTTACGACTTCTTGGTTTTCTTCCAAAGAAAGGTTATTCATCTGATACGGGTCCTTTTCATCGTCAAACAACAAACTTTTGACCAGCTTATGGTTTTCGCGGTCAATGTAGAGCGCCAGCGTGTAGCGCGCCGATTTAAAGCCGCGCGACGAAGGGAAGTAGGAACGGACCATGCCTTCCGCATCCTTCTCACCGTCCAGGTTCTGGATGTAGAGAGCGCCGGTGGGACGTACAATATCCGCCTTTTCATCGAAGAAAAGCGGTGCATAGTTGCGCCCCTGCACCTCGGCCGGAATGGAGTCGGCAAGACCGGCAAGCCCCAACAAGGTAGGCATGATGTCCGGCGAGGAAAGCATCAAGTCGTCCACGCGAGGCTTAATCTTATCGGGAAAACGCACCAAGAAAGGAACGTTCATGGACTCGGAGTACGGGGAATTCTTCGGGTCTTCCGTATGCTGGCTACACATGGTCTCTCCATGGTCGGAGGCAAACACGACAATGGTATTCTTGTCCAGCCCGAGTTCCTTCAAGGCATCAAGTATCTGACCGAAAGCACGGTCGACACCCGTCACAGAAGCAAAGTAGTAGCGTGCACTCTCTGCCTTGAGCATCTTGGAGTCGGCATTCGGACGGACGAGCAAGCTGTCCAGAGGCTGGTTTTTATAGAGATTGAAATCTTCCTCCATACAGTCGTCCAAAGAACGGTACGGACTATGGGGAGGATTCATGCCTACCATAATGAAGAAAGGTTTCTTCGGGTCGCGTACATTCCCCTCGTTCTTCAGATAAGACACCACCTTGCCCGATTCGTGTAACGGTGACCACTCGCGCGGGTCGTGGCGACGGCCTTCCGTATCCCAGTAATGCGGATTCTTGTGTTCGTCAAAGGTACCGTAAGAATACCAGTAATTGAACCCATGACGACGTTCTTTCGGCGTATAGGCATCCCATGCAGGTACACGGTCTTCCACATACTGTCCGGGACGTTCGGGGTCGTTGGGGGTAGGAAAGTCGGCATGCAGTTTGCCAAAGTAGGCACAGTCATATCCGGCATTGCAGAAAACATCACTCACACACACAGCATCCTCACGCAGGGAGCTGATGGGACGGCTCGAATTGCAATTCAATGGAATACCACTCTTATTAGGATACATTCCCGTCAACAGAGAACCACGGTGGGGACTGCTCAACGGGCAGTTGCTCATGGCAGATGTCAATACCACCGACTCCCGGGCAAAATCATTCAAGCGTGGGGTATGCACCGGGTCATTCCGAAAGTTCACTTTCTCGCGAAAACCTTCCTGGCCCCAGAACTCCATCGCCTGATTACGGTATTGGTCGGGAAAAACGTAAATGACATTCGGCTGGACGGATTGTTCCGCCTGCGGGGCTTTACAGCCCTGCAAGGCGAACAAACCTAAACCACCTAACAAAATATTTAATTGAGTTTTCATTTTTCCAAGTCTCTTTTACGCATCAATCCTTCCAGGAAGTAATAGTCGGCATAATTCAGCGGTACATCAATCTCCGCACCGTGAGGAATACTGCCCACAGAGTGCATCAGGATGAAGTTGCCGTTGGTACCCACCTTGGCACGGTAGGAAGGAGAAGCGAGGCTTTCCATAATCCGGTCGGCGGTTTCCTTGTATCCCTTATCCGGCAGATAAGTACTCAGCTCGTAAAGGGCGGACGCCGTGCAGGCAGCTGCCGAAGCATCGCGAGGTTCATTCGGGATATTGGGAGCATCGAAATCCCAGTAGGGAACCAAGTCTTCCGGAAGATTCTTGTTGTTGAAGATAAAGTTGTAGACCTTTTCAGCCTGTTCCAGGTATTTGGCATCGTGTGTATAGCGATAGCACATGGTATAGCCGTACAAGGCCCACGCTTGTCCACGTGCCCAAGCAGACTCGTCGGCATAGCCTTGTGCAGTCTGTCTCTTACGGACTTCACCGGTTTCGGGGTCATAATCCACCACATGATAGCAGCTGTTGTCCTCACGGAAATGGTTAGCCATAGTCGTATCGGCGTGCTTCCGGGCTATGTTATAGAAAGTGGAGTCGCCGGACAGCTTGGAAGCTTCGAACAGCAGTTCGAGGTTCATCATATTATCAATGATAACGGGACATTTCCAGCCACGTTCAGCCTGCCACCCCTTGTCTGCATCCCATGACTGAAGTACGCCTGCTGCAGGGCGGAAACGGGTAGACAATGATTTGGCTGTCTGTATGATGACCGGCTTGTACTCCTCCTTACCCGCAAAACGGTATCCGTTCAGGTAGCTGCTGCCAATCATAAAGCCCACATCATGGTGCCAGGTAAGGTATTGTACCGAATCCAAATCCTCGGTATACTTCTCTGCCAGCGGCAGCCACTTCTGGTCACCGGTCAACTCGTACATATGCCAGATATTACCGGGGAAGAAGCCGGAACACCAATCGTCGATAGGTACATAGACAATGTTCCCATCCTTATCAATGGTACGGGGATTAAGGATTTTACCGGATTTTTCGATAATGTCTGTCTGAATTGTCTCCTGAGCCACAGCATTATCAATGTTTTCTTGGATAAAGTTGCTTTCAGCCTGCTTTTGCCCTGCGCAACCTGCCAATACAAGGAGGGAGATTCCCAATGTAGTGAGGACTGTTTTCATAATAAGGGATTTATTTATTAAGAGTTTATGATTTTTCCTGCTGCAAAAGTAGAGCAAGTGTACAGATTTGACCCGCCTAAATAATTCAATTAATGGCTAAAATCGTTACTTTTGCGTCCGGAAGCACATATTTTCCACCCATTAATCATTAATCACTAAACATTAATCATTACTCCCCATGACCGCACAAGAGTTTTTTAAGAACGACCGCTTCGCCACGAATGCAGGTGTAGAACTGATAGAAATAAAGGAAGGATACAGCAAGGCACGCCTGGTTATCACGGCAGAGCATCTCAATGCGGGAGGCCGTACGCAAGGGGGTGCCATCTTCACCCTTGCCGACCTGGCACTGGCAGCAGCAGCCAACTCCCACGGAACATTGGCCTTCTCTCTTTCGTCCAATATCACCTTCCTGCGCAGCAGCGGACCGGGCGATGTACTGTATGCCGAAGCACGCGAACGCTACATCGGCCGCACCACCGGATATTACCAGATCGACGTCACCAACCAGGAGGGAAAACTGATTGCCACTTTCGAATCCAGTGTATTTAGAAAAGGGGATAACATCACTTTTTCCTTACCACAGACGTCATCGGATAGCGGTTGCCCCGGACACTCTTGAAGAATGCCTTGGCCGAACCGAAATTCAAATACATGTCCAAGCGAATGGGAAGGTGGTTCTTATCATCGGATACGAAGAAGGTGATGACCTCCTTCTCCTTACCTTTCTTGTACTCTACGAAAGAGAATACCAAGCAGCGGTAAACGGTGTCGTTATTCGCCTTGACCTCCTCCTTGCCGCGGTAAATCAACGTCTGCTCTTCCACCCTGCGTCCTGTGGCCATGGGAAAGAGTATCTTCTGCCCTACCTTGTAGTCTTTAGGGTCATAAGAGCGCGCCTGCGCCAAAATGCTCAACATATCGAAGATACAGCGACTATCACTGTATTCCATCTCCTGAGCCTCACGCACGGGATTGTGCCAGGTGCGTCTCTGCTTTACATTCGCCAGTCCGTCCGAGTAGGAGAACCAAGCCTCGTCCACCGTATGGCGGCTTCCCTCCTCCGCCGCTTTACGGAAGTAGAGCGGCTCCAACCTATCGCTGACATAACAAGTCAACGTATCACGCATCTTGAAGAAAAAATCGGTCTTTTTACTGCCTACACAAAGCAAGTTAAAGCGAAATGCAGGCTCGGAATGGTAAGTCGTGGCATTGGTAGTGAGGCTTGCCAGACCCACCTTCTTCCAAATGAACTTCCAATTGAAATATAAATCGTACATGACATGCTCGCCCGACTGGAAAGCTTCATTCTTTGCAGTACATTGGGCCTGAACAGACTGGGAGGTTCCCAAACAGACCGCTCCCACCATTAATAGAATGAACAATTGCTTCCGCCTAATAGCTATGGCCTCTACCACTGTTGCGGCTGCTATTGCCACTGCGGTTATTTTTGTTCCTGTTTTGCTTTTTCTTGTCTTCATCTGGTTTTTGTTTTTTTAGTTCGTCCGGCTTCTGCCTATCCAGGGACTTGGCCTTAATATCCCATTCCTGGGTCAAATCAAAGTTCGCTTTAAGCTCCAGAACCATCGGATAATAGTAAACCATTTCAGGCTGGCGCTTCTCGGCATAGTTTCCCGTATCCCAGACGCCATTCCCATTCGTATCATTTATCAGCCGCGCTCCATATTTGCCCGGATTGAGGAAATAGAAATCGGCTTTCCCATCCACCACCGGCACCGTGCGCAGCACTTTGTCCTGACCGTCCAGTAGTTCCACAAAAGCCAGAGAGTCCGCTCCATGCACATTAAAGAATATCTGCCCGTACTCTTCCAGCTTCTTGGCCTTGAAGTCCTTCTTTATCTTGTCGGAGAACAACCCGTACAATCCGCGTATGGCAGCAGAATCCACTTCAAATGTATAGCTTTCGCCGGGTGCCCATTCGGCAAACAGATTATAACGCTTCAAGTCCAAAGAGTCGCGCATAAAGTCGAACGGGATATCCTGCCACAACGAGTCCACTTTCAGTTTCAGATGGAAAGCGGTGGTATCTATGCTTGCCACCGGCTCCGTAAACGACAGAGTAAGATAATCATATACATCGATTGCAGAAGGGGCATACACATCTACAGCCAGGAATTCCGTCGGCTCGGGCTCTTCCACCTCACCTTCCTTCAACTTCTTCTTTTTCTTCTCACGCTCTTTCTGTTCCTTTTCCTTCGCTTCCTGCTTCTGCTTCTGCTGCTTGTCGTATGTCAACTTCGCCAGCACATTCAAAGTATCGGTACGGGGTACCAATCGTTTCAGGCTATCCGTATACAAATAGGTGATACTCATTTTCAGGGAATCCTGCTTATAGAGCAGAGAATCCTTTATCCAATAATGAATCGTATCGTTCCGGCCGGTAGGCTGTTCTATAACAAACGCATCTTCCTCATTAAAGTTCAATCCTTTCAATAAAGGCAACGTGTCTGCCGGAGCAGTGAAATAGAGCGAAAACTTCTCCGGAGTCAACCGTTCGGCCTTCAAAAAACGTTGCGAGAAGGAAAGCTCCTTGAAAGCACGCAGCAGAACATCATCCGGAAGGTAGTGGGTATATTGACGTTCTACAATCGTATCTACTGTCAGCGAGTCTATCCAGGTCGTATCCTGGCGCATGCGCTCTTCCATGGAAGGAATGATGATAGAGTCATTAAAAGCTATCACTTCCGTCGGCTGGGAATAGGCAAAATTCTGGTCGGCATCCTGCAAGGCATAAATGCGATACTTGCCGGGAGCCACTCCACGGATAGAGAAGCGTCCGCGACTGTCCGTACGCCCCACCCGCTCAAAAGGAAGTTTGGTAAAAGCGGAGTCGGCCAGATTGGCATGCAGACCGACCAGCATTCCTTTCACCGGTTCAAGATTGGCCGCATTCAGTACTGTACCGGCCACAGCCATAGAGTCGAGACGGTCGCCCGTAGAGAAAGAATAGAAGAAATTCTCCAAGGGATTCCCCTCATTATTATCCTGGATGGCATCACCAAAATCGAATGTATAAGTAGTATTGGGTTTCAATGTATCCTGCAGAGTGATGACCACCTTCTTCCCATTAGACTTAATTTCGGGCTGCTGCACCTGCGGAGGGGATATTACAATCTTCTCATTCGGCTTGTCAAGCTTGATAAATTCATCGAACTCAATGGAAAGTTTATTTTTATTGTGATGGAGTGCGCCGGGCGTGGGAGTACCGGAAATAAAACGCGGAGGAGTCTCATCATAAGGTCCTCCTTCAATACGGCCCACACTGGCACAAGAATACAGTGCGGCAGCTATGGCAACACCCCCCAACAACCTGCGGAAAAGCGGCTTCATTTTAGTATGGCGTTTACGTTCTAACATGCTGCAAAAATAAAGGTTATCTGCCAATTAGCGGTATGCTTTACAGTATTTTAATCAAAAAATGTCCTTTCGTTCTCATCTATGTATGAAACATAGTTAAAAAAGGAAGTGTTTCACACCTTATATACTAAGAAAAGAATATTTTTGCAGACGAAAACTGAATAGGAGTATTCAGTTTTCTTTTTCCTACCTTATTTCTAAATCATGAATTACACACAAAAACGCCTTTCAAGAATCGAAAAAAAGAAGAATATAAAATTATACAGAGAACAAAAAAGAGTATGAAGAGTAGATTAGTATTATTGGCATGTTGCCTGGCACTGCTCAGCAGTTGCGGACAAGGCGACAAAGGAACGGGTAAAGCTCCCGAATTTGCAGTGATTGAGGCAAAGACCACCACTGCCAACTTGACAAACAGCTACCCTGCTACTATCAAGGGTAAACAAGATGTAGAAATCCGCCCGATGGTGAGTGGGTTCATCACAAAATTGCACGTGGATGAAGGCGCAACAGTGCGCAAAGGACAAGTGTTGTTCAGCATCGACCCCGTACAGTATCAGGCAGCCGTAAATTCGGCCAAAGCTGCTGTTGAAACAGCCAAAGCTGCCGTAAACACACAAGAACTGACTGTAAACAACAAACGTGAACTGAACAAGAAAAACATCATCAGTGACTACGATTTGCAAATGGCCGAAAACCAGCTGGCACAGACAAAGGCACAACTGGCACAAGCCAATGCCCAATTGGTCAATGCCAAGAACAATTTGTCATACACCAGTGTAACCAGCCCCAGTGACGGTGTAGTAGGTAGCATTCCCTACCGCGTAGGTAGCTTGGTTAGTCCTTCCGTAGCCAGCCCGCTGACTACCGTTGCCGACATCTCCGAAATGTACGCCTACTTCTCCATGACCGAACGCCAACTCTTGTCACAGATTCGTGAAGGCGGTAGCACCAAGGAAATTCTGGAAAAGATGCCGGATGTACAGTTGCAGCTCATCGACGGGACCATGTATGCCGACAGTGGCCGCGTGGAGACAATCAGCGGAGTCATTGACCAGACTACCGGTTCGGTAACCATGCGTGCCCTCTTCCCCAACAAGCACAACGTGCTGCGTAGTGGAAGCACCGGCAATGTGGTATTCCCCAACCCGCTGCATGATGTCATCATGATTCCACAGTCTGCCACTACCGAAATCCAGGACAAGCAGTTCGTATTCGTACTGCAACCGGACAACACGCTGAAAAATACCGAAGTTAAAGTGTTCAGCTTAGACGACGGCAAGTATTATTACGTGACGGAAGGTTTGAAAGCAGGCGAAAAAATCGTTATCGAAGGGGTACAGAACCTGAAGGACGGACAGTCCATCACGCCCATCACGCCTGCTGAAAAGGAAGCCGAATACCAGAAGGCCCTAAAAGACCAGAAAGAAGGCAATATTCAGACTGCGTTTCAATGAAAGAATGAAAAATAAAAAAATTCTTCAATTTTTAATTCCTTAATTGTTCATGAAATGAAATTAGATAGATTTATTAACCGTCCGGTACTATCAACGGTAATTTCCATCCTGATAGTAATCTTAGGAGTTATTGGTCTGGCTACCTTGCCTATCACCCAATACCCGGACATTGCACCTCCCACCGTATCGGTAAGTGCGACTTACCAAGGTGCCAATGCCCAAACGGTGCTTAACTCCGTTATCGCTCCGCTGGAGGACCAGATTAACGGTGTGGAAAATATGATGTATATGAGTTCGAGCGCCACCAACAGCGGTTCGGGCGACATCTCCATCTACTTCAAGCAAGGTACCGACCCCGATATGGCAGCGGTGAACGTACAGAACCGCGTTTCCATGGCGCAAGGCTTGCTGCCTGCCGAAGTTACCAAAATCGGTGTAACCACCCGTAAGCGCCAGACTTCCATGTTGATGGTATTCTCCATCTATGATGAAAAAGACCAGTACAACATCGAGTTCCTGGAAAACTACGCCAACATCAACCTTATCCCTGAGGTGAAACGTGTCAACGGTGTGGGCGATGCCATGGTATTGGGACAAGACTACTCCATGCGTATCTGGCTGAAACCTGATGTAATGGCCCAATACAAACTTATCCCCAACGATGTGGTTGCCGCCTTGAGCGAACAGAACATCGAAGCGGCTCCCGGCCAGTTGGGTGAGCGCGGTAACCAAACCTACCAGTATACTCTGCGTTACAAAGGACGTCTGCAACAAACTACGGAGTTTGAGAACATTGTCATCAAGGCTTTGGAGAACGGTGAAATACTCCGTTTGAAGGACGTAGCAAGTGTAGAACTGGGTCGTCTGTCATACGGATTCAACAATATGGTAAACGGACATAAAGCCGTGAGTTGTATCATTTTCCAGATGGCAGGCAGTAATGCCACGCAGACCATCTCGGATATCGAGGCCCTACTGGACGACTATTCCAGCAAACTGCCCGCCGGCTTGAAGATAAACATTGCACAGAGTGCCAACGACTTCCTCTTCGCTTCCATACATGAGGTAATCAAGACATTGATCGAGGCCTTTATCCTGGTGTTCATCGTAGTGTATATCTTCCTGCAGGATATGCGCTCCACGTTGATTCCCGCCATCGCCATTCCCGTGGCGTTGATTGCCACCTTCTTTGTATTGAAACTGATTGGCTTCAGTATCAACTTGCTGACCCTTTCGGCCATGGTGCTTGCCATTGCGATTGTGGTCGATGATGCCATCGTCGTCGTCGAGGGCGTCCATGCCAAGCTGGACCAGGGCTACAAATCGGCCCGTACAGCTTCCATCGACGCCATGAGTGAACTGGGTGGTGCCATCGTCTCCATTACGTTGGTGATGATGTCCGTATTCGTTCCCGTGAGCTTCATGGGAGGTACGGCAGGTACTTTCTACCGTCAGTTCGGTTTGACCATGGCGATTGCCATCGGTTTCTCGGCTCTGAACGCCCTGACCTTGAGTCCTGCGCTGTGTGCCATCTTCTTGAAACCTCATAATGGAGGACACGAAAGTCTGAAAGAGCGTGTAGGCGTTGCCGCCAAGGAAGCGCGCAAAATTATGATTGCACGTTATGCCGACTCTATAGGCCGGTTGATGCGTCCCGGCATTACACTGCTCTTCGTGACGGTAGCTATCCTGGGCATGATTTTCGGTCTGTTCAGCTTCAGCGAACACCCCATTCTGTGTAGCTTGATGATTATCATCAGTGTGCTGGCGTTGGCAGGTATGACTACCGACAAGTTCAAACAATCCTTCAATGACTCATACAACGGTATCCTGGGCAAGTATAAGAAACAAGTGCTGTTCTTCATCCAGAAACGCTGGATATCGGCAGGACTGGTTATCGGCTCTATTGTACTGTTGGGCGTATTCATGCAGATAACCCCGACCGGTATGGTGCCCAACGAAGACACCGGTACCATCATGGGCGCTGTGACACTGCCTCCGGGCACTTCACAAGAACGCGCACAAGAGATTTTGAACCGTGTGGACAGCTTGGTTGCTGCAGACCCTGCCGTACAGTCACGTACCGTTATCTCAGGTTATAGCTTCTTGGGCGGTCAAGGCCCCTCCTACGGTTCACTCATCATCAAGCTGAAGAACTGGGAAGAACGTTCCACGATGCAGAACTCCACGATTGTGTACGCTACTTTGTACATGCGCGCCCAAAAGATTATCAAGGAAGCGCAGGTATTGTTCTTCGCGCCGCCTATGATTCCGGGTTACTCGGCTTCAAGCGACATCGAGTTGAACATGCAGGACAAGACGGGTGGTGATTTGGACCACTTCTTCGACGTGGTGAACAACTATACTGCTGCCCTGGAAGCGCGTCCGGAAATCAACTCCGCCAAGACCTCCTTCAACCCCCACTTCCCGCAATACCAGCTGGACATTGATGCTGCCGCTTGTAAGAAAGCAGGCATCAGCCCCAATGATATCTTGACTACCTTGCAGGGATATTACGGTGGTTTGTATGCTTCCAACTTCAACAGCTTCGGTAAGATGTACCGCGTAATGGTACAAGCCGAACCTGATGCTACCAAGAATATGGAAACACTGCAAAGCATCAAGGTGCGCAACGGCAACGAGATGGCACCTATCACGCAGTTCATCTCCATCAAGAAAGTATATGGTCCTGACGTCATCAGCCGTTTCAACCTCTACACCTCCATGAAGGTGATGGTGGCTCCCGCATCAGGCTACACTTCCGGTCAGGCTCTGCAAGCCATTGCCGAAGTGGCGCAGGAAAACCTGCCTGCCGGTTTCGGTTATGAGTTGGGAGGTATGGCGCGTGAAGAGGCCGAAACGAGTGGCAGCACTACGGGACTCATCTTCATATTGTGCTTCGTATTCGTTTATCTGTTGCTGAGTGCCCAGTACGAAAGCTACATCCTGCCTTTATCCGTATTGCTGTCCGTGCCGTTCGGTCTGCTGGGTAGCTTCCTCTTTGTAGGCGGTATAGGCGCATTGGGCAGCATCCCGGCACTGAAAATGATTCTGGGTACGATGTCCAATGACATCTATATGCAGATTGCCCTCATCATGTTGATGGGTCTGTTGGCCAAGAATGCCATCTTGATTGTAGAGTTTGCCCTCGAACGCCGCAGAATGGGTATGAGTATCACCTGGGCAGCCGTATTGGGTGCCGCAGCCCGTCTGCGTCCTATCTTGATGACGTCGTTGGCAATGATTGTCGGTCTGCTCCCGCTGATGTTTGCTTCCGGTGCGGGTGCCAACGGTAACCGTACGCTGGGTACGTCTGCCATCGGCGGTATGTTAATCGGTATGATTCTGCAAATCTTCATAGTGCCCGCACTGTTCGTGGCATTCCAGTACCTGCAGGAGAAATTCAAGCCGATGGAATGGGAAGATGTGGACAACTCGGATGCAGAACCGGAGATTGAACAATATACAAAATAGTGATTAACGATTAGCGATTATGAAGAAAATAATATGCCTGATGTGCGCAACTGCTTTATTGAGCAGTTGCCACATCTACAAATCATACGACAGACCCGAAGACATAACAACTGCCGGACTGTATCGCGACACGGCGTCCGTGAACGATACATTAGCCGCAGATACGGCCAACTTCGGTAATCTGCCTTGGAGAGAAGTGTTCACAGACCCGCAGCTGCAGACACTTATCGAGCAAGCACTCACCAACAACGGTGACCTGCGCAGTGCCGCCTTGAACGTGAAACAAGCACAAGCCGCACTGATGTCTGCCCGTCTTGCCTATGCTCCGATGCTTGCCTTGTCTCCGCAAGGAACCGTCAGCAGCTGGGACAAGGGAAAGGCTACACAAATCTACTCCCTGCCCGTCACCGCAAGCTGGCAAGTCGACCTCTTCGGTCAACTGCTGAACCCGAAGCGACAAGCAAAGGTTAGCTTGAAGCAGACGCAATTCTACGAACAAGCCGTTCAGACGCAAGTCATCGCCGGCGTAGCCAACATGTACTACACCCTGCTGATGCTGGACCGCCAACTGCAAATCACCGAAGGCACCGTCGAGATTCTGAAAAAGAACCTGGAGACCGTGCAAGCCATGAAAGATGCAGGCATCTACGGAACCACTTCTGCTGCCGTAGAGCAGAGCCGCACTGCCTACGCTCAAGTCATGGCATCACTGCCCGACATACGCCAGAGCATACGCGAAACCGAAAACGCCCTCTGCCTGATGTTGCACCAACCGGCACAGAGCATCGCACGCGGTGTGCTGGAAGAGCAACAGCTGCCTACGGAATTTTCAGTAGGTATCCCCTTGCAGTTGCTATCCAACCGTCCGGACGTGAAAGCTGCCGAGATGTCACTGGCTGCCAGCTACTATAATACCAACAGCGCCCGTGCCGCTTTCTACCCGCAGATTACATTGAGCGGTTCGGGAGGCTGGACCAATAACTCCGGTGCAGGTATCGTCAACCCGGGTAAACTGCTGGCTTCCGCCATCGGTTCGCTGACGCAACCCTTGTTCTATCGCGGTGCCAACATTGCCCGTCTGAAACAAGCCAAGGCACAAGAGGAGCAGGCTAAGATTCAGTTCCAAACCGCCCTGCTGAATGCCGGAAATGAAGTGAGCAACGCCCTGCACCTGTATCAAATGGAGAAGGACAAAGCCGTTTCACGCACTATTCAAGTAAATTCTGCCCGCCAAGCTGCCTCAGATACAAAAGAATTGTTTAACTTAGGCACGTCGACCTATCTGGAAGTCTTGTCTGCCGAGCAGTCTTACCTCAGCGCACAGCTTGCAGAAGTATCCGACACCTTCAGCAGCATGCAGGCAGTCATCAGTCTGTATCAAGCGCTTGGAGGAGGAAGAGAATAAAATGAGCGATAAGTGATTAGTGATTAGCGATTAATGAAATAGTAAATCCTAATCACTAACCATTTATCACTAATCATTAATCATTAATCGCTAATTACTATGATAAGTCCGTTAGCTTATGTAGATTCTGCCGCAAAAATCGGCAAGAATGTAACCATCCAGCCCTTTGCATTTATCGAAGGGAACGTGGAAATCGGTGATGACTGTATTATTATGTCGGGGGCAAAAATTCTGCACGGTACCCGCATGGGAAAAGGGAACAAGGTGCATCACAATGCCGTTCTGGGTGCCGAACCGCAAGACTTCCATTATACGGGAGAGAACAGCATGCTGATTATCGGTGATAATAACGACATCCGCGAGAACGTGGTTGTCAGCCGTGCTACCCATGCAGGAAGCGCCACCCGCATCGGCAATGAAAACTACCTGATGGATGGTGTACACCTCTGCCACGACGTGCAGATAGGCAACCATTGTGTACTGGGTATCAAGACTACCGTAGCCGGAGAATGTCAGATAGACGACTGCACCATTCTGAGCAGCAACGTCATTCTGCACCAATACTGCCACATTGGAAGTTGGGTACTGATTCAGGCAGGCTGCCGCATATCAAAGGATGTGCCGCCCTATATCATCATGAACGGTAATCCGGCAGAATACCACGGTATCAACGCTGCTGTGCTTCAACACAAACACCAGGTGACCGAACGTGTATTGCGCCATATCGTAAATGCCTACCGTCTGGTATACCAGGGAAACTTCAGCGTGCAGGATGCCTTGCAGAAGATTGAAGACCAAGTACCGATGAGTGACGAGATACACAATATCATCAACTTCATCAAGAATTCCAAAGGAATCGTGAAGTAAACACCCTTCTTCGGGCACGAATCACGCAGACAATACGGATGAATAAATTCTTTTCTGTAAGTCTGCGTAGTTCGTGCCCTTTTCTATATTCCTCTACAATAGTTCCTGCATTATCTTTTACTATTTTTTGATGCACATTCATTCCAGGCAGTATGCTAAGTAAAACAAACTGTTTCCTTTAACTAAACATTTTGTTTCCTTATAGAGAACACTTTGTTTCCCTTAACAAAACAGTTCGTTCCATTATATGAAAACAAAGTGTTTTTCTATACTGAAACAAAGTGTTCTCTAATGCTGGAACAAACTGTTCAGTGTTGTGAACTAACGGATTAAGTATATAAAGGGTATTTATTATACTGTTTCTGTAGACAATGGTCTGTCTTGTCCTATAAAAGACGGGGAAAGAAGCAGGAAGCAACCGGGTACGCTCGGAAGGGTGAGGGTAAAATTTGCCCTCACCCTTTTTATTTGCTCTCACTCACCCTTGAAAGGGCGATGAATAGGGAGTTTCAGAAAAGCGGTGATAGTGGTGAGGGCAGGTTGAGTAATTTTTTGTTCTACTACTACTCGAAATGCAGGGTACCGAAGAACTCCGGGCAATGGAAGTTCGGCTTCTCCAGACCTATCGGATTCCAGGAAAGGAAATGGGGAGTCTGGAGCTTGTCACCGCATTTATAAAAATTGGCACGGAGCGTCTTTCCATCCAACGAAGTGATGTCATGCAGGAAGAAAGCGGAATAAGGGATGACCAGGGCCACTTCCCAGGCACACTCACCTACTCTTTCGTCGAAAGCCTCACGTCCCAAAGAAGCCCAACGCTGTACTTTATCGAGCACCTCTTGCGGGGCATGCTGGCGGTTTCCACGTCCGGCACCTGCCCCAATAAGCAGAGTCCCGGCACAATTACACTCCATATTGTAGTACACTCCGTCATCGGCAGGCACAGAGAAGAACTCTACACACGCATCTTCCCAAACCGGACCGTTATCGTGGCCTGCAACTGCGCGTACACTCGCTTCCCTTACCTTGAAATGCAGCAGAATGGCATCTTCCGTATGCGCTATGCGGAATTCCACATCGGGAGTATAAGGAAAAGCAGCCCAATTCACTGTGTTTACGGGCTGAAACGCCACCTTCTCTTCATCCAGAAGAGCCGGAACCGACTCTACCGGTATATTGGCCGCACTTACTTTCTTTACATTCAATTCTTTCATTTTACTATTTTGGGGATTAATTGCAGATAGCGGCAACATGCAAAGAGCTGCCGCTATCGTCATTAAAAACTTTTTCAGATACATGAGTCAATGAATTTTTTCATCTCCGGTGTATGCTCCTCCACGCTCTGCAACAGTTTGAACTGAGCCTTGGTACGCACAAGATTGTGCTCCGGATACAGGATTTTATAATAAGTATCACCGTTGATATAATCTGCCAGGAAGCGTACGCACTGCATGTATGGGAACAAGGCAGCCGCATAAGGCAGATTCTCAATCTCTATCGGCAACAAGAAGGATTTGCCCGATTCCAGATAACCCTTGGTAAATGCCTGGAATATTTCCATATTGAAGTTCACATTATCCAGATTCTTGTCGTCTTCCAACCCCGTGTTGGCACCTGAGCGAAGGAAATCGCCATAATCGGAGAAGATGAAGCTGGGCATCACCGTATCCAGGTCAATGACACAAAGCACCGTACCGTCTTCGTCGAACATCATGTTGTTTACTTTCGTATCACAGTGGCATACCCGTTTGGGCAGTTTGCCTTCACGGTACAGACGTTCTGCCTTACACATTTCATCAGCGCGTTTTTCTATCTCATCCAGAAAATACCGCACCTCCTGCACACGTCCCGCAGCATCGGCAGCCACAGCGTCACGGAGTTGCTTCAGGCGGAACTCCATGTTGTGGAAATCGGGAATTGTCTCGCCCAATGTATCTGGAATGTCGGCAAGCATAGCCTGGAAATTACCGAAGGCAGTTCCCGCATAATAGGAATATTCGGGGTTCACCGTCTCGTAAGTCTTGGCACGGGGAATAAAAGTCATGATACGCCAGTAGTTCTCACCGTCATACCAATAGGTTTTCCCTTCGGCCGTGGGGATGAAATGAAGCACTTTACGCTCGACATCGGCCTCTCCTTTCTCTTCCAGCTTCTTACGGATATGCCCGGTCACAGCCTCGATATTAGACTGTAACATCTCTACATTCTGGAAAATGGCATGATTGATACGTTGCAGAACATAGTCCGGCGCATCGGCCTCAACGGTGGTCACTTTGTACGTATCGTTAATCAGGCCTGAGCCTAAAGGCTTGATTTCACGAACCGTACCCTGCATTTGAAAATGAGATACAATAGATAAAAGGTCTTTCATGATAATAAATGAATTAATTTGTTTACAAAGATACGCCGATTGCCATCTATCAAAAGACAAGTATCGTTCGGCGCGCTTCCAAAATTATACATTTATCCAAACATAGCCGCAAAAACTGCCTAATAAATAAGAAGTCTTGTACAAAATATACCTATATTTGTAACTGAAACCTTAAAAACTACCCGAAAAGTGCGAACGTTTATCATCCGGCTGCTTCTTGTTTCAGTAAGCATGATTGCTGCAACCCTGCAGGCGCAGAACATCACCTTCAACCATCTGACAACCGACGACGGTCTGTCACAATTCTCCGTGAACAGCCTTTACATCGATGAAAACGGTGTCTTATGGATTGGAACCCGAGAAGGCTTGAACCGTTATGACGGAGAAGACATACAAACTTACAAGCTGCAGAAGAACGACCCTTACAGCCTTTTCTGCAACACCGTGCTGCGCATGGCCGGCAACCGTAACGGAAAAATCTACCTGCTCTGTACGGAAGGAGTAGCCGAGTTCAATCTTGCCACCCAAAGATTCACCACCCTGCTGCAAGGAAATGTACACAGCATATATTACAAAGAGGCCCTTTTCATCGGAAAACAGAATGAAATCTACCGCTATAACGAGCAGACCGGGAACTTTGACCTCTATTACCAGCTTCCCGGAAAAAGTCTGGAAATCTGCTGTATGCATCTGGACAAAGGACAAATGTGGATTGGAACGACCACCGACGGAGCATACCGCCTGCAACTGGACAAGAACGAGCTGACCCACCCCATCCTGAAAGGCAACATCACCAGCATATACCAAGACAGCGAAGGCGAGTTATGGATTGGCAGCTGGGAAGAAGGGCTGCACCATGTAAAGACCGACGGAACCATCGAAATCTTTGAATACGACGCAAAGAACCCTTACAGCATCTCTTCCAACTTCGTGCGAGCCTGCTGTGAAGACAATCTGGGAAACATCTGGATTGGGACATTCAACGGATTGAACCGGTATGACAAAAGTACGGGACTCTTCCAGAACCACACTGCCAGTGATGCCCAGAGCGACGGACTGACACACTCTTCCATCTGGTGCATCGTAAAGGACAACCAAGGAACGCTGTGGCTGGGGACCTACTTTGGCGGCGTCAACTACTTCAACCCCGAGTACGAGATATACAGCCGCTATATGTATTCGCCCATCGAAAAGAAGGGGCTGAGCAATCCGGTTGTAGGCCGCACCATCGAAGACAAGGACGGCAATCTGTGGATTGGCACCGAAGGGGGCGGACTGAACTATTACAACCGCCGTACCCGTGAGTTCAAATGGTTCCGCCCGGAAATCGGTCCCAACAGTATTTCCCATAACAACATCAAGGCTCTCTATTATGATGCCTCCAAAGACATCATCTGGATAGGAACCCATCTGGGCGGACTGAACAGACTGGACATACGCTCGGGGCGATTCACACACTACCGCATGGAAGCAGGTAATCCGGAGACCTTGCCTTCCGACATCATCCGCGATATCGCGCCTTACCAAGACCACCTGGTGATAGCCACCCAAAACGGAATCTGCCTCTTCGACCCTGCCAACGGGAAATGCCAACAACTGTTCCAGGACAGCAAAGAAGGCAAAAAAATCAAGATGGTGGCAGATGTCACTTTCGACAGCAACGGTACGCTCTGGATTGCAGCCACGGGCGAAGGTGTGTTCAGCTACCGTTTCGATACCGGCAAACTGACCAACTACCGCCATGATACTGCCGACCCACACAGCATCAGCAACAACAATGTAAACAACATTACCCAAGACAGCAAAGGCAATCTGTGGTTCGCCACTTCGGGCAGCGGACTGGACTTATACCGCCCTGCCAGCAACGACTTCGAGAACTTTGACCAAGCGAAGAACGGCCTTTCCAGCGACTGCATCTACGAGACGCAGGAATCCCCCACCAGCGGCAAACTGCTGCTCATCACCAACGAAGGCTTCTCCATCTTCGACTACCGGCAAAAGGCATTCCTGAACTACAGTGCCGAAAACGGTTTCCCAATGACTGCCGTCAATGAGAATGCCCTTTGCGTGACCCGTGACGGAGAAATATTCCTGGGAGGCACGCAGGGAATGATTTCTTTCCACGAAATGGAGTTGAACTTCACACCAAAACCCTACAAAATCATCCTCTCCCGCCTCATTGTGAACGGAACGGAAATACAAGTGGGAGATGAGACCGGTATCCTGCAGCAAGCCTTGTACTGCACCCCCGAGATTACGCTCAACGCTGACCAGTCCATGTTCAGCATAGAGTTCGCCACTTCAAACTATGTAGCCGCCAACAAAGACGACATCATCTATAAGCTGGAAGGCTTCTCCAACGACTGGAACAGTGCCCGTGGACTGCACAACATCACCTATACCAACCTGAACGCCGGAACCTATAACTTGATTATAAAGCCCAACGGAAAAGACGAGAGCCTTTGTCCGCAAGTCCACCTTACCATACACGTGTTGCCTCCCTACTACAAGACTCCCCTTGCCTATCTTATCTACCTGATAGTGACGGGAATCCTGCTCTGGTATCTGGTGCGTACCTACAAGTCCAGAATCAAGTTGCGTGAATCACTGAAGTACGAACAGAAGCACATTCGTGACGTAGAGGCCCTGAACCAGTCAAAGCTACGTTTCTTCACCAACATTTCCCATGAATTCCGCACCCCGCTGACACTCATCGTGGCCCAAGTGGAAACGCTGATGCAACTCCAGAACTTCACGCCTGCCATATATAACAAGGTACTGGGCATCTACAAGAACAGCATACAGCTACGGGAACTCATCACCGAGCTGCTCGACTTCCGCAAGCAGGAACAAGGGCACATGAAGATAAAGGTAAGTCCACACAACATCGTGAACTTCCTATACGAAAACTATCTGCTTTTCCTGGAATATGCCAGCGCCAAACAAATCAGCCTCTACTTCGAGAAGGAAACAGACAGCCTCGAAGTATGGTATGACCAAAAACAGATGCAGAAAGTGATAAACAACCTGCTGTCCAACGCCGTCAAGCATACCAAGGCGGAAGACAGCATCACCCTCAGCATCAAGACCGAAGGCAGCAATGCCGTCATCCGCGTGACCGATACCGGCAGCGGCATAGATGCCCGGGAAGTGGACAAGATATTCGACCGCTTCTACCAGATAGACCAAATGGACTCTACAGATGCAAGCAAGACGGGTACGGGTATCGGCCTGGCATTGACGAAGGGTATCGTGGAGCTCCATCACGGCACCATCCGTGTGGAAAGCGAACTGGGCAAAGGTAGCAGCTTCATCGTAAACCTGCAATTGGGGAACGCACAGTTTGACGAAGAGCAAATAAATAAGAATGCAGACAGTGTGCAACAAATAGAAATTCCCAAACCGGAAAACGATGCCCTGCTCAAGGCGGAGCTGGAAGAGAGTGCTCCCATCAAACGACTCCCGGATGCAAAAATCCTGATAGTGGAAGACAACGACTCCATCCGCGACATGCTGGCAGGTATCTTCAAGCCCTTCTACGAAGTGCTGACTGCGGCCGACGGAGCGGAAGGACTTGCACTGGTGCGCAGCGAAATGCCCAATATCGTAGTCAGCGACGTGGTGATGCCCAACATGTCGGGAACGGAACTGTGCAAACAGATAAAGAGCGACTTCAACACCTGCCATATTCCCGTGGTACTGCTCACGGCACGTACTGCCATCGAACAGAATATCGAGGGACTGCGCATCGGTGCGGATGACTATATCACCAAGCCGTTCAACACCAATCTATTGATTTCGCGCTGCAACAACCTCGTGAACTCGCGCATCCTTCTGCAGGAAAAGTTCAGCAAGCAGCCGCAAGCCTTTGTACAGATGCTTGCCACCAACCCCATAGACAAGGAGATTCTGGACCGTGCCATGGCAGTCATCGAGCAACATCTGGACGATACGGAATTCAACGTCAACGTCTTTGCCCGTGAAATGGCAATGGCACGCACCAATCTGTTCACCAAGCTGAAGGCTATCACCGGGCAAACTCCGAACGACTTTATCCTGACTATCCGCCTGAAGAAGGGTGCCCTGATGCTGCGCAACAATCCGGAGCTGAATATCACTGAAATTGCGGACCGGATCGGTTTCAGTTCTTCACGCTATTTCTCCAAATGCTTCAAGGACATTTACCATGTCAGCCCACTGGCCTACCGCAAAGGAGAGAATGGAGGAGAGGAAAGTACGGAAGACAGTGAAGAGACATCTTAATATTGTACATCAAGCCATCGCATGATACGGTTTGTACTTTTTCTCCCTTCCCTTGTACTTCCTTATACACCCGATTCCATAAAACCTCTTACCTTTGACCTCAGAATTACAATCTAAAGTCAAAGAACTATGAAGCATTTTTCCCCCTTGTGGTCTCTGATTCCCGGTGCAGCCCTGATAGCGGGATGCGGAAGCCAACCTAAAGACAAGACTTCGGAGCACTCGCCGCAGAAGCCCAATGTAGTATATCTGATTGCTGATGACCTGGGTATCGGCGACCTGAGCTGTTACGGTGCCACCAAAGTAAGCACTCCCAACATTGACCGCCTTGCCGGACAAGGCATGCAGTTTACCAACGCTTATGCCACTTCTTCCACCAGCACTCCTTCCCGTTTCGGCCTGCTGACGGGCATGTATCCCTGGCGACAGAAGAATACCGGCATCGCTCCGGGCAATTCCGAACTCATCATCGATACCGCCTGCGTCACTATGGCCGATATGTTCAAGGAAGAAGGCTACGCCACTGCAGCAGTGGGCAAGTGGCACCTCGGCCTGGGCCCTAAAGGCGGTACAGACTTCAACCACTCCATCAAACCGAACACCCAAGACATCGGCTTTGACTATGAATACATCATCCCCGCTACCGTCGACCGCGTTCCCTGCGTCTTTGTAGAGAACGGACATGTAGTAGGCCTCGACCCCAACGACCCTATCACTGTGAGCTACGACCACAAGGTCGGTGACTGGCCCACCGGTCTCGAAAACCCCGAACTCGTCAAGATGAAACCCAGCCAGGGGCACAATAACACCATCATCAACGGCATCCCCCGCATCGGCTGGATGACCGGCGGCAAATCCGCCCTTTGGACAGACGAAGACATTGCCGACGTGATTACAGACAAAGCCAAGAACTTCATCACAGCCCATAAAGACGAACCTTTCTTCCTTTATATGGGTACGCAAGATGTACATGTTCCCCGCGTGCCACATCCGCGTTTCGCCGGCAAGAGTGGTTTGGGCGTACGTGGCGACGTCATCCTCCAGCTGGACTGGACCGTGGGTGAAATCATGCACACTTTGGACAGCCTCGGCATTGCCGACAACACCATTTTTGTATTCTGCAGTGACAACGGTCCCGTCATAGACGACGGCTATCAGGACCAGGCACGCGAACTGCTGAACGGCCATACTCCCATGAAGCACTACCGCGGTGGGAAGTACAGCGCTTTCGATGCCGGTACCCGCATTCCCTTCATTGTACGCTGGCCCAATGGCATCAAGCCCGGCAAACAACAAGCCCCCTTCTCCATGATTGATGTATACGCTTCACTCGCCGCCCTGCTGGACCATCCGCTGGAAGCAGGCATCGCTCCCGACAGCCGCGACCAGCTCAACAACTTCCTGGGAACCGACACTGCCGGATGTGACTATATTGTACAACAGAATCTGGACAATACACTCTCCATTATCCAGGGAGACTGGAAATACATAGAGCCCAGCGACAAGCCGGCACTGGAGTATTGGACGAAAATAGAAATGGGCAACGCCCCGCAGCCTCAACTGTACAATCTTTCCATTGATCCGTCCGAAAAAGACAATGTGGCAGAAGCCCATCCGGACAAGGTAAAAACGCTCTCTGCCCTACTGGAAGAGGTGAAGGAAGCAAAGAACCAAAGTGAAAGAGAATAAAAGTACAAGAGTGGTATAGTTCGCAAGTTTTGTACGAATTCGTACTTTTTGCGAACTATTAACTAATGCATTTGTATATTCCATCCCCTACATTTGCGATGTGATTCAACTCTGAAGTGAGTACAAAACAAAGAAACAACCTTTATTAATAACTAATTAAATTAATATTTATGAAACAGAAATCCAGCTTCTTTAAAGCATTAGGTATTATGTTGCTTTCTGTCCTATTTGCCACGCAGGCCAATGCACAGAATCTCACAGTAACAGGTACAGTGACTGACAACTTAGGTCCGGTGATTGGTGCTTCTATCCAGGTGGAAGGAACAAGTAACGGATGTATCACAGACATTGACGGAAACTACACCCTTCCCAATGTTCCGGCAAACGCAACTCTCGTATTCTCCTATATCGGATATCAGACACAAAAGATTGCCGTAGGCGGAAAGACCAAAATCGACGTAAAACTGGCAGAAGACAGCCAATTGCTGCAGGAAGTTGTCGTAGTGGGTTACGGCGTTCAACGTAAGAGTGACCTGACCGGTGCAGTTGCTTCTGTAAAAGCAGCAGATGCATTGAAGAATACCCCGACCGGTAATGTATCCGATGCATTGCAGGGACGTATGGCCGGTGTATCAGTTCTCTCTGGTTCCGGTAATCCTACTGAAGACAATACCATCCGTGTACGTGGTATCAACTCTATCACAGCAGAAACCGGTCCTTTGGTTGTTATCGACGGTTTCATCGGTGGTTCCCTTCAGTCGTTGAATCCTTCCGATATTCAATCTATCGAAGTATTGAAAGACGCATCTGCAACAGCTGTTTACGGTTCTCGCGGTGCAAACGGTGTAATCTTGGTTACTACCAAAAACCCATCCCAAGACAAATTGACCGTATCTTTTAATGCATTTGCCAACATCAAGACTGTAGCCAAGTATGCTGATAATCTTTCTACCTATGAATATGCCAACCTGGTTAATGACTATGGTAAGGAATATTTTGGATACGGCGACAATCACTATTATAGTGCAGAGCAATTAGCAGCCTTCAAGTCTGGCAAAGCAGGTTATGATTACTCAAGAGAAATCTTCCGCAGCCCTGCCGTTACACAGAACTATGAAATGTCTATTGCAGGTGGTGGCGAAAAGACTACTTTCCTGGCATCTCTCCGCTATCAAAACGATGAAGGTATCATCAAGGAGTCAAGTAGCCAAATCTACAGCTGGCGTTTGAAAGTAGATACCAAAATCAAGAAGTGGCTGAAAGCTGGTATGAACATCTATGGTCACTACAGAGAAACAAGTACTCCACGTGTCAATGAATATGATGGTTTAATCCAACAAGCAATGTACTTTCCCAGTACTATTGAACCGCAAGATGAAGATGGAAACTACAATAATTCATTTTTTGAGGGTAGTTCAACTTACAATCCAATGGGGCATATTTGGGAAGCAGACAATGCCAACAAGACAATAAATAATCGTATACAAGGTTATGTCCAGTTTGACATCATGGACGGTTTGAGCTTCCGCTCACAACTGGGAGTTCTGCTTGACAATAGACTAAACACTTCCGTACAAAATGACAAAAGTTACTATGCTTTCAAGAATAGCAATTTATCGCAAGGTCAAGCACGTAGTTACTGGAACACTTCCTGGTTAAACACCAACACATTAAGTTATGTAAAAGAATTTAATGCTAATCATCGTGTCAACGCAACTGCTGTTTTCGAACAGTCTTATGATAATAATTTCAATCATACCGGTACTGCTTATGGTTTGGATTATATTGATAGGATCGGTATAAACAACTTGGCATGGTCAAATGCAGAGCTTGCTACCAATAGCTCCGACCGTGTTATCAATACATTAATGTCAGGTATGTTACGTGTAAACTACGTATTTATGAACCGTTACATGGTTACTGCATCTATTCGCGCAGATGGTTCTTCACGTCTTGTTGATAAATGGAGCTATTTCCCATCTGCAGCTTTGGCTTGGGACTTGAAACAAGAAAGTTTTTTGAAAGACAACAGCTTTATCGACCAATTGAAACTTCGCCTCGGTTATGGTTCTGTAGGTAACCAAGCTGTAGAAGCTTACCGCCCCTATTCCAAACGTACTCCAATAAGAAATAGTGATGGCTCCACCTCTTATAAAGTAGACCGCCCTGCTGCTCCTTACCTAAAATGGGAACGTAACGACCAGTTCAATGCAGGTGTTGATTTTGGTATACTCAACGGTCGCATACGCTTGACTGCCGATTGGTATAGCAAATTATCCAAAGATATTTTGTTGGATCTGGCACAACCAACACACATGGGATTTCCCTCATTGTTGATGAACTCTGGCGAAATCAAGAATACTGGTATAGAGTTCACAATCAGTGCAGACCCATTTACCGGTAAAGGCTTCAGCTGGCATACCGACGTTACTTTATCGCATAATAAAGGAACTTTCAACAGCATACCTACAGCTAACCATCGCCAACAGCAAGCCGGAAGTTTCCAAAATCAATTATTCCAGATGATTGAAGGTGAAAAATTAGGTACATTCTGGGGATATACTTTCGGAGGTATCTGGCAGGAAGATGAAGTGAACGCTCCATTCGTAGACGCCAACGGTCAAACAAATGGCAAAACAAACGGTGAAGTCTATAAAGTCGTAGCTGGTAACTCTAAATATGTAGATACCAATAAAGACGGAGTACTGAATGATGCAGACCAAGGTATCATCGGCTGTGGTCAACCGACATTTAACTGGGGTTGGAACAATAGCTTCAATTACAAGAATTTTGATTTCTCATTCTTTATGGTAGGTTTCCATGGCTTTGATATATACAATGCAACTCATCAAATGGGATTCAATACAGTTTCCGGTCAGAACATGGCTGCAGTAACTCCAATGCGTGACTTCTTGAACCGTTGGACGCCAACCAATACAAATACAGATGTACCGGGTTTCGTACAAGGAGGCACAGAAAACAAAGTATTCAGCAGTCGTTTTGTAGAAAATGGAAGCTTTATCAAGATGAAAAGTATCACCTTGGGTTACACTTTGCCCGAATTAGCCTGCAAATCACTTGGTATCAGCAATCTCCGACTTTATGTTTCCATCCAGAATCCGTTCCATATCACCAACTATTCCGGTCTGGATCCTGAAGCAACAATGGGAAGCCCACTGATACAAGGTGTTGATTGGGGCTCATATCCTAACAGCCGTAATTATCTGATTGGTTTAAATTTTGCATTCTAATGATTTACCTTTTAAACAAGAATAATATGAAAAAATTAGCATATATAGCAACAATAGCCTGCAGTATGTTCCTGACAACTTCTTGTGTAGACCTGACCCAAGAGCCACAGTCTTTCATTACTGATGAAGATTACATTGCCAGCATGGACCTAACAGGTCTTCAACAAGCTGCAACAGGACTTTATAACGATTTATGGAATGGGAACTATGGTTTTAACTGCCGTTTACAACGCATAAATGTATGTGCAGATGATATTACTTATCGTGCGGCAAAAGCAAATAATGAATTGGCCAATTACTATAGACTATCTCCCAATATCACAGCCAACACTGCAGATTTCGATACTACTTGGTCACTATTTTTTGCCGTTATCAACCACTCCAATACACTTATTAATAAGACGGTATTACCGGAAAATGCAGACCAAGCCAAGAAGTTTGAAGAAGTATTAGGAGAAGCTTACTTCCTCCGTGGACTTTCTTATTTTTATTTGGTACGCATGTATGGTGATGTACCCCTAATTCTAGCAGAAACAGACGCTTCAACGTACATGCCGAGAACTGCTGTTGCAGAAATCTATGATCAAGCGATTATTCCTAGCTTGAAAAAAGCAGTAGAAATATTACCGGCAAAAAGTCGCAGCGGCTTCAGCTCTACTCCTTCCAAATGGGCAGCCGAAGCTTGTCTGGCAGACGCTTACATGACAATGGCCGGTTGGCCTTTGAAAAGAGGACAAGAGTATTACTCACTGGCAGCGGCTGCAGCTAAAGACATCATAGACAACTCTGGTTTGTACCTGACCGAAGAATATGCAGAATTGTGGAAAGAAGCCAATAAAGCACAACCCAATGAAGTAATGTTTGCCATCCACCATAATGCGAAGATGAAGACGGCAAGTAACTATGGAAAGTCTTACTACCCCAGCGATTTTGCCCCCAATGCCGGTTGGTCTGACTACTATGCAAACGAAAGCTTCTTTCTAAATTATCCGGATGATGCACGTAAAGAGTGGAATTATATGACAGAATGGGAAACTAAAAACGGTCATGTCACTTATAAAGAAAGTGCCGATAAGCTTCCCGCCATTTCCAAGTATTATGACTATGACAACGGCGCACCCGGTAAGAGTGCCCAAGCTAATGGTATCACTTGTATCTACCGTTACGCCGATGTCCTGCTGATGTACGCAGAAGCTTCCACCCGTGCCACAAACAGTGTAAACGCACAAGCTTTGGATGCCATTCAGAAAGTACAGAAACGTGCCGGTTATGCACAAGACCAGCTGACCACAACTACTGATCCTACAGCTTTCACAACAGCTGTATTCAACGAACGCGGTTGGGAATTCTTTGCAGAAATGAAACGTTGGTTCGAACTTGTTCGTCTGGAAAAGGTAAGTGAAGTTAGAGCCGAGACTTGGAATGGTTCGCTTTTCCAAAGCAACAACCATTATTACTTCCCCATACCTTATCAGCAAATCCGTCTGACACAGTGGACTAATAATGCAGGCTACTAATACTGATAAAAACGTAATAACACAAAACTTCTAACCTTATTTATCAAGAAATCAAATAGACCTTAATCAATTTGATATGTACGAAAGGGAGGGGCCGTGAGGTTCCTCCCTTTTATTTATCAATACAATGTAATACTACCCAAACAACATCCAACTAAATCAGGGAAAAGACATCCAGCTGGAAACTAAAAGCTTCATGCTGAAAACTAACAATATAAGACTATCCCTAATAGATAAAACAACGATATCACTCTATTTCCAATACTCTCATTAGAGCGTGATAGATAGGTATGAAAAAACACCTATCACACCCTAATAAATTTATAATCACATATATACTCCTTTGCGTGATAGCGTGACAGATGTTTTTATTTTTTTGTGTAGAAACAAAAATACCAGTAAATGCTATTTCTTTTCCGTACTTTCAAAGTGGCGTTGCTGCTGTTCCACCTGCTTCATTTCATTGATACGTTCCTGCTCTTCCCTGGCAAGGCGCTCTATTTCATTGAAGTCAATCTCTCCGACTTCAGTTTTTCCAAAGATTTCCGTCTTTTGCGGAACC
Organism: Bacteroides sp. AF25-38AC; assembly: GCF_003602995.1. Lineage (NCBI taxonomy): Bacteria > Pseudomonadati > Bacteroidota > Bacteroidia > Bacteroidales > Bacteroidaceae > Bacteroides > Bacteroides sp. AF25-38AC. Next base: position 45,567 of record NZ_QTMD01000003.1, read on the forward strand.
GGAAGCTCTCTATACAAGGCTACACGTTCCGCAGGCAAAGTAGCTATTTCAATCACTGCCTGGGGATGGAACTGTATACCTGGATGCAAAAGACGTGCTTTTATTTTGATAGTACCTGCTTTCGTTGTTGTACGGATCAGTGCAGGTGCAGTCCCCCAACGACTGACACGGGGATTGGCTTCTACCTCTCTTCCACCGACCAACTCTCCTTCTCCTTCCACCTCAAAAATAACGGTTTCTTGAGAAAGGCGCTTTACATAGCCATCCTTATCGGTAATGGAAGCAATCACCGTGACCATATCCGAACCATTGGCACGCAGGGGCAGTCCAGAATCAACAGTCAGTACAAGCTGTTCATTACGTTTGGAAGGCATATTCTTGGTCCTAGCAACAATCTTGCCATCCAGGAATCCCTCAGCCACAATACTACATTGTTCCGGTTTCCCGGCCCGATGAAGTGCCCGGACATCCACAAAGCTATAAGCACCCTTAAAAACAACGGGAGGATGACGAATCCCCTTCTCCTCCAGCAACGGCACTTGCACAAGGGTGTCTTTTTCGTTCACAATGACACGTACACTATCACAGTTGGTATAAACCACTATATCCTCGGGGGAAAAAGGAGTCATGGCATTAGCTATATACACCATCGGCCCACTATCAGCCTGCTCCAAGTGCAGGTGCGGATCACGCTGGCTCATCATCATGTAATAGGAATACTTTGGCTGACGGAACATATCCATCAGTCCTCCCCAGAAAGGGTCAGGATGATAACCACGCTGGTGGTCAAACGAATGCCACAAGGCACCTCCTATATGCCCCCGAGGAGATTTGTAGAACTGATCAACCGTAAGAGAGCCGCCATAATCCTTGCGGGCATAGTGCTGGGCCTGGCGAATCTGTGGCTCTTCACCCCATTCACGTGCCACACGGCTGTAAGAATTGTGGGAATTCCAGTCATCCACACAGTCACCATACTCCCGGGTAAAGCAGGATTTGCCTGCATTCCGGTAAAACGCCTCGTTCTTGGGGGCTGTATAAACTACATCATATCCCATTGCTCCTTTGCTCTTGTCATCAATGGCAGCATAGCAACCCGGAGCCGGATACTCTTCATGAGTAGCCCGATAGGCATTCTGTGCGAAAGACTCCGGAAAAGCCGTCTCATTAAGTACCGGTTCCCACAGAAGGACAGACGGATGATTACGGTCTCGACGGACCATATTACGGATGTCGGAAAGGATACGTTCTTCAAACACCGGTTCCGGATTCCAGTACTGCCAGCCGGGAGTGGCTACAATAATGAACATGCCCAGTTCATCGCAGGCATCCATAAATGCAGGGTCTTGGGGATAGTGTGCCGAGCGTATAATCCGGAAACCAGCATCACGCATTTTCTTCACGTCCAGCCAATGCAGGTTGTTGGGTACGGCATTCCCGATATAAGCATAGTCCTGATGGCGGTTTACCCCCATCAGCTTGTCTCCGAACGGCTTACCATTGATATAGAGACCGTCGGCACCGCGAAACTCAATGCTTCGGATACCGATACGGGAAACAACAGCGTCGCACAGCTTGCCGTTAAGATAGACAGAGGTGCGGAGCCGATACAGATTCGGAGTATCGGGATGCCACAAAGACGGATTTCTGACAGTGAGCTGCTGCATGACGTGTCCATCACTTCCGGCAGACAAGCTGAGACTTTTCCTTGTACTGGCCACCTGCTTGCCAACAGCATCCAGCAGGGTTGACTCCACTACCACCCGGCAACCACTCTCTCTATCATTGACGATATGAGTCTTGACATTCACCCGAGCCTTTTGGTCCGACACATCCTCATAGCTGACAAACACGCCTCCCCCAGCCACCTGGCCAGCCTCATTGGCATCGCTTACATGCACGTCACCGGTACAGATAAGATAACAATCACGGTAGATGCCACCAAATACACAAAAATCCATCGTATACTGTTTGCGCCCCGGCGGGAAAGAAGGGTCATCACTGTTATCAGCACATACGGCAACGGTTACCTCATCACCTGGACGCACACCAACAGCAGTCAAATCTATACTCACCGGGAGAAAACCACCGAAGTGCTCCTTTACTTTGTAACCATTGATATAAAAGCTGCTTTTACCCATAACCGCCTCAAAATAGAGGGACAACCGCTTACCTTGATACCGAGTATCGACAGTGAAACGCTTGGAATACCAGGCCGGCCCCTGATAATTGCGAGAACCGCTCGCCTCGGAAGGAACCAGCTGTACGGTATGCGGTAGGTTTACCAGCTCCCACTTGCTGTCATCCAGTTGCAAAGGATCAGCTTTTAAAGGAATATCCCCCCGATGAAAACGCCATCCGGGATTAAAGTCCAATACCTCGCGGCCGGAATTGGGCACCGGATAAAAACTGGCAGCAGAAAAGTGTTCTTGTGCTTGCAGTACACCGATGCAAGCCCAGAAAATAATTAATAAAAGAATCTTTTTCATAATCTATATCATTGATTTGTCATTCTATCCACACGTATTACCGCCGGTTTTCCACAAAGCATCCCCTGCGGCATAGGTACTTTGATTTCCCTTCCATTGAGAACAATCCGAATCCCTTTCAGAGCCGCATTCATGCAAGCATCGGTGACAGAAACCACAATCTCCCCTGCTTCTTCCCTTATCAGCACCGCACACGGGGCAGAAGCGGAAAGAGACAAACCTTCTGCCTGCAAACCTTTATTGCCGGGATACAAGACAGCTTCCACCACCTTTCCATCCATAGAGCAGACCGCCTGCACCAGGGTATCGTTCTGCAATACCCGGAACGGCAGTTCATCCGACGGTATCTGCCGGCCTGCATAAACCACATAGCCATAGGTATCATCAACCGGACGCTGTCCATGATTTGCCCACAGACGGAGGATTCTGGCTTCTGAGGGCAAGCCTTGTTTCTTTTCATTCACCTTGTTCCGCTTCACCCAATCTGTGGGACGAGTCTCGCAAGTAACAAATGCTTCACGGGTATACTCAGGAAGTATCCGATAGGCAAACTTACCTTTCTGCACCAGCCAGAGGGGAGTACCATCTGCCGACAAAAGCGAGTGAGTGCCGGAAGCGACAAGCTCCATTTTTCCCCTTTTCATCGAGAAAACTTCATCCGTCCAAGCCGTCTGGTCGATGGTGGTGCGAATCTCCCCATCCAGTTCAGGACGCTTATTGGTTACGCCCGCACCCAAAGCTACCATGTAATCTCCCAGAATGAAATAAGACTTATATGCCTTGAAGCCATAAAGAACCTCGTTCAAACCCTCACTGTTCCCCTTGTCGTTCACACCCTCTTTCGCAGAAGCGTTCATCTTTTCGAAGATATATCCTGCAACGGCATTACTCCCGCCATCCGTAGCACCGGCAGCAAAATTACTCCTGCTGCAATAACCACGCCAATTCTCTACGGGAACCAGTTTGTCCATGCCTTCGCGTGCAGTCACACCCGGGGAAGCGGTGACATCCCAACCGCCCATAATCCGGAAATACTCATCGCCGCTGCGCTGGAACAACGTCATTCCATCCGTCGGATAGAAATTGTAGGCATCAGCAAAACTGGCGGCACTCTCCAGTCCGTCACAACGGACAGAGGCCATATTAATCGTGATATGATAGTCGGGGGTCTTCTTTATCAAGTCGTCGTTGTTGAAGAACCAACGGGTACCGGAATAGACGCCCGGAGCATACGTCTCCATCGTGATGCGATTCTTCTTCACCTCTTGCTGCAATTGCAACAGTTCCCGCTGCTCTTCGGGGGTGAAAGAGTCCATCCAGTTGCCGATAAGGTTATCCAGCATTCCGGCATAAGGGATGGAAAGCTCTGTGGGATTATATACATACGAGCCACGGTCCAGGCAAGGAAGGCGATATCCCTTATAATAATACCAGGCACCACCACGCAGGAAATTAAGAAGTGCCTGCACATTATCCCGGCCCAGATTCTTGGCCCAGGGAGAGCCTTTCAGCATATTCAGCATTTTAAGTGCATTGGAAGTCCCGTCAATGGGATAGCCCCAAATCAGGCATTGCTTTCCATGTCCCCAACCTGCCCCGTCGGCAGTGAATCCCTCAGTCCAGAAAGCATCGGAATACGTAGTTTGGGAGGTCATACTGATACCGCGCTGGCAAACTTCCGCCAGCAAGTCTATCATAGGAATGGAACGGTACATGGCGGCCACGGGCAATAGGGAACGATAGGCCAATGCATTGCCGCCCACCCACCACACATGGTTGCGGAAACGGGAAATGGAAACTACATTCTCATCGGTTTCGTCGTGGCGGAGAGGTTGGGTCCAAGCTTGTAAGGCAATGGTTTTCAACATATCGCACGCCTCTTGCAGCAATGTGCCGCCTTTCCCACCTTCAGCATCGTCCATCTGTTTCAGATAGCAGAAATAAGTATTGACCGCTGCCGTAGGTATGGCAAAGCAAGATGCATGGAAACGGGGACCGTCATTGGGGCGTCCTGCCTCGATATCGCCGTAATGCAAGATTGCCTTCAGCACTTTACCGGACAAGGCCTGCTCTTCTGTCAGTTCACCTTTACGATAGGCATCCGCTACTTTCCAGATACGGTTGAAGGCATCCGCCACGAACAAGCCTATTTCGGCCTGCGGGTTGGAGTAAGGCTTCTGAAAGGCATTCTCTTTGCGGAATTGCTCTTCCTGCTCCCTTAAACCAGAAAAGATACCGTCGGCAGTGAGTTGTGCCAGACACTCCTGCGCACTCAACCGGGTGTCCAGGGAATGATAACGGTAAGGATGCTGCGCAAAGGAAGCGCGGAAAGCCTTGATGGACTTCTCCTTCTCTGCATCCCCCCGCTGCCGGGCTTCGTTGTAGTAACGGTGATAATTATTGAAAGCAAACTGCGTTTCCTTCTCCTGCGGAAAAGCGGTTGCGGCCAAGCAAAGGCCGAGAATGGTCAGAATAAGGTTTCTCTGCATATTAGAATCGTATTGGTTATTGTATAATGTCCGATTATATTTTCAGCAAATATAATGAAAGGCAGAGGGAAGAAATGACGGCAATCATACAAAACAGATGCAGTTTTCGTACGGAACTGGCTGAGTGCGGCAACAGGCATAAAAAGATTGGCTATCTTTGTTTCATCATAATAACCTTATTAACAACACTCCCCATGAAAAGACATCATCTGCTTTTTCTCTTTGCCGCTTTCATAGCTATAACGTCTTCTGCCCAGAAGCTGGACAATCTGGTAGAACTGAAACAGAAGTCGGAAAACCCACTGTTTCATCACTTGGACAAAGCTCCACGTACACCAGCTTTCGAGTGCGAAGGCTATTGGGCCTGGGGAAGTTCGGTAGTGAAAGGAGATGACGGCAAGTACCATATGTTCGTTTCCCGCTTTCCCAAAAGCTTGCCGTTCCATCCGGGATGGATGGTAGCCTCGGAGATTGTACATGCCGTATCCGAGATACCGCAGGGACCTTATCGGTTCAGCGAAGTGGCCCTCCCTGCCCGTGGTGCGCAATACTGGGACGGACGCTCCACACACAATCCACGCATTTTGAGGCAGAACGGGAAATACTACCTTATCTATATGGGTTCCACCCACCCCTTTGCCGACCCTACTTACGAACAACTCACCCTGAAAAGCCCCTGGTGTACCGTTGCCCGCGCCAACAAACGCGTGGGACTGGCCGTTGCCGACTCGCCCTACGGTCCGTGGAAACGCTTGGACGAGCCCATCTTGAAGACCAAGCCCAATACTTTCTACAGTTTTCTGACCTCAAATCCCTCGCCTATCATTCAAGAAGACGGTTCGGTGATGATGATATTCAAGGGGCGACATTACACGAACGGTTACCTGCACTCGGCCATGAGCCTCGGAATGGCTTATGCTCCTACCATAGAAGGCCCTTATCGAGTGCTGAACAATGACTGTCCCATCTTTGAAGTAGACGGTCAGGGCGAAGCGGAAGACCCTTTCCTCTGGAAAGATGCAAACGGTTATCATGCCATCTTCAAAGACCATGTAGCCAAGTTTACTGGCGAACGGGGCGGAGGCGTCATGGCACATTCCAAAGACGGCATCCAATGGACGGTGGACAAAGACCCGAAAGCCTACTCGCTCACTGTGGAGTGGGAAGACGGCAGCGTGGAGAAGCAAGGACAACTGGAACGCCCCTTCATCCTCTTCGAGGACGGAAAGCCTGCCTACATCTTCTTTGCCACGATGGACGGGCCCGGAGGATTCGAAAATGCATCCCGTTCTTGGAATATGGTGATTCCCATCAAAGATCGGAAGTAAAAATGTGTATCTTTGCAGCCATGAACGAGAACATATTACCCATCCACTTCGCCCCGCTGCAAGGCTACACCGATGCCGTCTACCGGCGGGCGCATGCACGCATATTCGGCGGCATAGAGACCTATTACTCTCCTTTCGTACGCATGGAGCACGGAGAAATCCGGCGGAAAGATGCCCGTGACATTGAGCCGGACAACAACCCGGACCTGCACCTCATCCCCCAGCTCATTGCTCCGGATGCGGACAAGCTGGAGCACATAATGTCCCTTTTCATCGAAAAAGGATACCAGGAAGCGGACATCAATCTGGGTTGTCCTTTTCCGATGCTGGCCCGGCGCCACAATGGCTGCGGCATGCTGCCCTATCCCGAAGAAGTGAAGGCGCTGCTCTCCGAAGCCATCGACCGACATCCCGACATCCGTTTCTCCGTGAAGCTGCGTCTGGGCTGGGAGCAGGCAGAGGAGTGTCTTGCCCTGCTACCGCTGTTCAACGAACTCCCCCTCGCACACATCATCCTGCACCCGCGTCTGGGCAAGCAGCAATACAAAGGAGAGGTAGACCTGGAGGGATTTGAAGCTTTCTACAAAGAGTGCACCCACCCTCTGTTCTACAACGGAGACCTGCATACCGCGAATGATATCCGTTCTATCACCACACGGTTCCCCCGATTGGCAGGTATCGTCATCGGCCGCGGGCTACTCGCCAATCCTGCCCTGGCGCTGGAATACAAGCAAGGAACCCCGATTTCTTCCGATGAAATGGCGAAAAAAGTGGGACAACTACACACCGAGGTCTTCAACGCCTATCAAGAGCTACTGCAAGGCGGTGAGGCACAGCTATTAATGAAAATGAAAAGTTTCTGGGAGTACCTATTGCCGGACGGAGACCGCAAAGCGAGAAAGACCATTCATAAGACCAGCAAACTGGCAAACTATCAGTCAGCAGTAAGCAATCTGCTCGGAACATATTAAACAACCGTTTCCAGTATCTTTCTCTATAGGAGAGAAAGGCTAAGACTCCTATACCGAATACCCACAACACCCGGATGTATTCACCCAAAACATGGGGATGTATTACCCCAAAACATCCCCATGTTTTATAGCACAACACCCGGATGTTATGGGGTAAAACATCCGGGTGTTGTGGGTATTCAGTATCAATGTCTAACCTATACTCTCCCTACCTCTTTAGCTCTACCTCTAAGCTTGCAGCATCCCGGCAAGTAAAGCGCAGCACAGTCTGATTCTTGTCTGCCGACAACACCTTGCAATAGGGCGTCTCGGCAACCTTCCACTGTCCCTTCAAAGTAACGGTTACGGGAATCTCCTGACTCTCATTGTCAGTCCACGGGCGTGAATAGATACTGCGCTCAATACGTTTTCCGTCTTTATCGAAAGCCTCGTCACTCGGACCACGATACAAGGCCAAGTCGGGCTGGGAAACAGTCAGCAGAAGCTTGTCCTTATATTCGCGTATCATGACAAGGCACGATGTATCGGCTTTCTGCAACAATCCGCCGTCGGGCAGAGCTTGCGGAGTCTCAAACAAGACGTAAGAAGTAAGACCGTCTGCCGGAGAACGCACAATGTGGGCGTTGCGGTCTTGTTGGAGAATCTTGTAAGTGGGTTTCTTGGCGAATGCCTCCAAAGCGGCGGCATCCGTGTGGGGTAGCACGGCATATTCGTAGGAAGCGCCTTTCGGGGCTTTGCCATGCTGTAATGTCAAGGACACCCAGTCGCCGGAAGTGGGCTTGGTGCTACGCTCGCCCACGGTCACTTGCGGGAAGTTCTTCTCGTAGCGGGCATCAGGGCGGGAGGCTTTGGAAATGTAATAACCTACGCCGTTGGGATCTATATAAGTCTGCCCGTCACTCTGACAGGACTCCCAGTACCGGCGGGTTTCGGGAGTGGTGGCGGCAAGCTGGAACACGGTGGTTTCCGTTGGATATTCGGTATTTAGGTTTTCGATGTCCGTACCGAGGCATACAATGGTGCCGTCGAAGAAATGGAACGACTTGCGGGCACGGTGAGAACCGTTATACTTATCATGTTCATGCAGCACCATACCGAAGTTACCGTTCAGATGTGCTTGGGACAAACCGCCGGCAAAAGCTTCGTCGGAATAGAGCATCTCCTCCATGCCGGAGAAGGTATCGACATTCAATACCCGGGCACGCAGCTGGTCGAAAGGCAAATGAATGCTCGTGACACCCGGAATACGATTCCAGTCGAAACCGGCCTCCTGCCAGCCACTGGTGGCAAAAGTAACCATTTCATCGGTTTTTCCGGTAAGAATCTGCATGCTGCCATGTGCCAGATAACGGCCATAGAAATTGGCGGGGAGATAGTGCTCGGCAGCCCAGAGGTAACGGGAATGTCCGCGTACTACGGCAGCCCAGTTGCTGCGACGCTGTACGGATACACAACCGTAACCCAAAGCCAGATTGCCTTGCGGGTCGGGTTCCGGACGGAAGCCTTGGGCTTCAAGCAACTTCTTCATCTCCAATTCGTGGCGAGTGGAAGCCTTCGGCAGATAGTCGGGCGCATTCTTGTCCGGAGCTTCTGTATAGGCAACCAGGCGCAAATAGGCAGCGGCCATTTCGGGGTCATACTTCTGCTTGCCATCCGGCGTACCGGCAATGGCCATCGTGGCATATTGGATAGGTATCAGACTTCCTCCCCCGTTGGGATGGCGTCCGGACATGGAGAGAGACCATTGCTTCAGGTTGCAATAGAAACGCATGGTGAGAAGCACTTTCTTCACCGTCTCGTGTGCCTGCTCGGACAGGCGGAACTCGGTACCACTCAGCAAGTAAATCATATTAGTGGCACCGTCCAGACCGCCCACTGCATAAGCAGGATAATTGTTGCAATGATGGAAGCAGGCACCGTCCGGCTTGAAAGAACCGGCCAATCCCGGCGCAGGAAGACAGCCTTTGTCCAGCCAACGGGAGAAGGAACGCAGGTATTGCAGTTTCTCCGGTGTATCCTCCATAATCAGAATGCTGGCTATGCGGCCTTGCAACTTGGTGTTGAACGTATCTATATCAATACCGTTGACGGCAGGTTCGGGATATACCTCATTGGTGATGGCATACCAGTTGAGCGTACGTACCGCCTCTTCCAGCTTACCTACCTCACGCAACACGTCCTTCATCAAGAAATAAGCCACAAACAGACCGCGCATACTATATCCGTAATGGTGGATATTCCCCCAGCAACTGCCGTAGGCAATACCCTGGTCGGTGGCGTTATCGTACATGGCGATGAATTTCTGCTTCAACTCGTGTTTCAGCGCCGCATCTTCCGCATTGTTGTAGGCGATGGCGACGCGTTTCATCAGGTTGAAATAGTCGCTTATCTCTATCCCCAGTCTGGAGAACATATCTTTGTCCCAATCGGGTACCATACGTTCGTATGCCTCGGAGTGACGTACGAAATAGATAGGACGTCCTGCTACCTTGCCGTTCTTGTAGGTAATCCGATAAAAATCATACTTCTCACGGATGGACTGCATCTCCTTGTCCGAAAGCGCGGAAGGTGTGTAGAGCATGCCGCGGAAACGCTTCTCCATAACCCGTATATCCTGCTTCTGCGCCTCGGTCACGTCTGTCAGAGGGATGTCCGGTTTCCACAAGGAGTGTTCGTAGATAACCAGCCAGTGGTTGGTGGTTCCCTTATTTACAAACGGTACCTGCAAGTCGGCAGTCTGCTGGCGGGCATCTACCTTGCTGGCAGTAATCAGATGGTCGAAAAAGAGTTTCCCTTTCACGTCGGGGGCTACAATGCGGATTTCGTCCATCCCTTCTTCCGGGGTGCCTTGCATATCGCGTTCATAACATACCCATGCTCCGCGCCAACCGGTAAAGTTGATGCCAAAAGGAAAAGAGGTGCATACCTTGCCATCCTTCAGGAACTCGAACCGAATCTGCTTGTCCTGGGCCTGCTCATTGTACACCCATACGATGAAAGCCGAAAGATAGGTGTCTTTCCCCGTCGGGTCTTTCTTCTCAAACTTCAAGTCTTTTTTGATAGACAGTGCGGCACCCGGCTCGAAAGTCCAGCTCAAACTGTGGTCGCCATCCCTATAATGTTCGTCGCTAATGCCCAACTGCGAACCAGCTGCCGTAGTGACAAACGCCGGAACCTGCTTCTCCTCAAAAGAAAGCAAGCGCTCATTCTTCACGATTTGTGCATGTACACTGCCCGGCAGCAACATGCAAACGAGCGCTACCGCTCCTATTTTCCATTTACTGAATTGCATCATGTCTGTTTATTTAAGGTTATCGATATTTGCTACTTGGAAATCTGCAAAACGTACGTGGTTCTGCCACAACCGTAAGGCGAAATAGCCGTCTCCTTTGCCATCGGCAACCGGTAAGCTGAAAAGCTCTTCACCATCCATGGCATAAGTGGTGGCTCCATTCTCCACACGGATTTTAACTTCATACCAATGGTTGGGCTTCAAAAGGTGGGCGGCATCGGTATACTCTTTCAAGATGGGTTTAATCTTTGCATCGTCCACTCCATAATACTCTCCATGGTATTCACGGAAACGCGTAGTTCCATTATCATTACCGCCGTAGCCCACATAGTAAAGGTCCAGCGTATTGTAATTCTTGAACTCGCCGTTGCGCCATGCACTGCGGGCAAAGAAGTCATCCGGATGCCGGGGGTCATCGGCCCCCCAAAAACAATTCAAGTCACTGAGACGGTCGTAGCTACCATTCTCAACCACCACTTGTACCCGGTAGGTAATCTCATAGTTTCCCGTCAACCGTTCCTTATACCAAAGGGACAGCCCGTCCGGAGATACAATATCCATCGTATCGCCGATACATGTAATTTCCACTTTTCCGGAAGAATCCTCCACGACCCAGGCGGTAAGCCGGCAGGAAGCGCCCATCTCCATACCGGGGAGGACACATAAGAGAAGTTGCATCAAAAGAAGTTGTAACCGCATATTTCAATGTATTAGTACGGTACAAAGAAACCCCTCTTTTTGGAAAAAGAGGGGCATAAATCGTACAGAAGAAGGATAAAATAATGATTGAGGCGGATTTCTGCCCCCACTTCATCAAGGATGAAGTTCTTCGAAAGCCTTGTTTTCCTCTTGTACCGCCTGAATAGTTTCTTCCAGTTCATTGATAGGGAGATCGAAGTTGTACCAGTCGTTATAGCAGTCGGTGACATACCACTTGCCATCCGTCAGTTCAAAGACCACACGAAGGGAAGGTTCTGATTCATCATAGCCTGCTTCGAACTCTTTATGGGCAGGCTCATTGACAGTGAAGTGAGAAATATAGGTACCTCCCTCCTCTTCGGTAGTACGTCCTTCCTTCAGCGTTTCTTCGTCTAGCAATGCCCACTTCTCGCGGGTGAAGGGAAAAGTCTGTTCCGTCTCACCGTCATCCTTCAAGAGGGCGATGGGAGACTTCAAAGGAAACTTGATTCGGGAATACTGGAATGAAGCACTGGACGTGAATTTCTGGAGAAATGTCTTGAAATCCTCCTCTTCGGCAGCCAGACCATTGAGAGTCGTCAGCATGAGTGCCGCAAACAGACAAAAAACAAAGCGGATAGCCTTCATATACTCGGATTATTTTTCAATGCGCAAAGATAATATAAAAGTAATAAAATGCTAAGGCTATGGGGCGATAATTATTATCATCTATGTTTCAGATACTCGTAACCAAACCGGCAACGCAAGCAGTCTTTCTTGTCACAATATTCCTTTTGAAGTTGAAGCAGAGCCTGCGAATCGGCAGCGGTAGATACCGGCAAACCGGCACCATCCCAAAGTCGGGTTACGTGATTGTTTTCGGCCTTCAAGGATTCAAGGAAACGGGTGGCACGGTCACACAAAACGTCATCGGCCTTGTGCAGGCCATAAGCATAAAGAAACGGGATGACCGTATTGATGGCAATCAGATTCAAGGCACCGTCCCCTACCCGCTTTTCCCTCCGGGGTGAAACCTTTCTGAAATTGAAGTGCTCCTCCCAATACGCGGAAGTCTTGGCAGCCAGTATCTTCTTCACCGCCTCCAGCGTTTCAGCCTCCATAACACGCGAGAAGAGCGACTGCTCCTTGTGATACAGACAGGCAAGCTGGGCGAGGCGTACATGTGGAAAGTTATCGGGACGAAGACGCAGAAACCGCCACTGCTCAACAGACATGGGAGCTGGCAGCTCGAACTTGTGTTGCAGGTAGCGGAACTCTTTCTGAAGTATCAAATAATAATCATCTGCCTCTGCCGAGACCTCCTCCAGCAGGCCTGCCTGCCCCAGGAAGAAAGCCTCCACTTGAAACAGACTGTCCCGATGCTTGTCTACGGCGCGGAATGGAAGGCGGTTTGCCCATGCCTCGAAAGCATCCCCATTCAGCCCGAAGCCGAAGTTACGAGCAAGAGTAATGAAGAAAACATCTTCCCAATGATGATTGCAGCGTTCGAGCCGCTGGGATATGACGCATGCTTTCTGCTCAAAACGCTCTACCTGCAAAGCGGACAGCCAGGAATGGACGGTCAGCTTTGGGAGGGAGGCAAGGATGGAATAGCAGGGAGGATAAATCTCTGTCTGCCGAAGCTCTTCATAGCGCAAGCGGACAGTGTCGGGGCAAGTGAGCACCATCTGGGGAACCAGCTCACCGTTCGTGCGGTACACATCACAATTCGATTCGCCCACCACGTGCAGGATGACGGTATCATACGCCTTGTCACGGTCGTGCCTATGGAGCAGCCAGTCTGATGCCTGCGTATGCACTTCGACGTTGCCCACCCAGAGCGTACCGTCTATTTTCAGTTTGGCATTAAAAAAATCGGGGCCTGCATTCATGTTCGGCAAACCGGGATCTATCACTTCTACCGGCCGGCCGGAGGTTGTCTGGAGCAATGACAAAGGAAATATTTTGTGCTTCCAAACATAATGCAGTAGTTGTTCCATGTTAACAAGACGTTAATGTTGAGCACAAATGTAAGAAAAAGATTATCTTTGCGACCTATAGTTTGTTGATAAACTAAATAAAAACAGATAGAAACAATGAAAATCGCATTAATCGGCTACGGAAAAATGGGCAAGGAAATCGAGAAAATAGCCCTTGGCCGCGGACACGAAATTGTAAGCATCATCGATGTCGACAATCAGGAAGACTTTGAATCGGCAGCCTTCAAGAGCGCCGACGTTGCCATAGAGTTCACCAACCCCATGGTTGCATACAATAACTATATGAAGGCATTCCGCGCCGGGGTCAAACTGGTATCCGGCAGTACGGGCTGGATGGCGGAACATGGAGACGAAGTGAAGAGACTTTGTACCGAAGGCGGCAAGACACTGTTCTGGTCGTCCAACTTCAGTCTGGGAGTAAGCATATTCTCTGCCGTCAACAAGTACCTCGCAAAGATAATGAACCAATTCCCTGCCTATGATGTGACAATGAGCGAAACGCACCACATCCACAAGATGGACGCTCCGAGCGGAACGGCCATCACGCTTGCCGAAGGTATTCTGGAGAATCTCGACCGTAAGGACAAATGGATAGAAGGAACTTTCCAGGCTCCCGACGGAACCGTTTCGGGCTCTACGGAATGTGCAGCCAATGAGCTACCCATAAGTTCTATCCGCGAAGGAGAAGTACCGGGCATCCACAGCATCCGCTACGACTCCGAAGCCGACAGCATCACTATCACCCACGATGCCAAGAATCGCAGGGGATTTGCCTTGGGAGCTGTCCTTGCTGCCGAATATACCGCCAAGCACGAAGGTGCTTTGGGAATGAGTGACTTGTTTCCATTTTTAAAAGACTAAAACATCATGAGAAAAGCAACACGCACCCAATGGATTAAATTCAGTATAGTCACCTTGCTCTACCTTGCCTTTCTGGTTTGGGTAAAAAGCTGGCTGGGACTGATTGTACTACCCTTCATTTTTGACATCTACATCAGTAAGAAGATACCCTGGGGGTTCTGGAAGAAATCGGAGAATCCTGCCGTACGCAGCATCATGAGTTGGGTGGATGCCATCGTATTTGCGCTGGTAGCCGTCTACTTCGTAAATATCTATGTGTTCCAGAATTATCAGATACCGTCTTCCTCATTGGAGAAATCCTTGTTGGTAGGCGATTTCCTTTACGTCAGCAAGATGAGTTATGGTCCGCGCGTACCGAATACGCCGCTTTCCATGCCGCTGGCACAACATACACTACCGGTATTCAACACCAAATCGTACATCGAATGGCCCCAATGGGAATACAAACGTGTACCGGGCTTCGGCAAAGTGAAACTGAACGACATTGTGGTGTTCAACTTCCCGGCAGGCGACACGGTAGCCACCAACTTCCAGCAGACAGACTTCTATACCCTTGCTTACGAAGAAGGAAAACGCGCGTATCCCAACAAGGTGAATATGGACAGCCTGACACGCAAGCAGCAACGTACCGTCTATGATTTGTACTACAATGCCGGACGTAACCTCATCCGTTCCAATCCGAGAATGTACGGTGACATTGTCATACGCCCCGTTGACCGTCGTGAAAACTATGTAAAACGTTGCGTAGGCCTGCCCGGCGATACGTTGCAAATCAAGAAAGGACAAGTATACATCGACGGCAAAGCCATTGAGAACCCTACAGAAATGCAATTCAACTACTTTGTACAGACAACGGGACCTTATATCACCGATGATATGTTCCGTGAACTGGGCATCAGCAAAGAGGACCAGACACTGATGACCGACGGTCTGGGCTGGGAAGAGAATCTGATTGAAATGGGACTGGACCGCCGGGATGCCCAGGGCAGGCTGGCACCGGTCTATCATCTTCCGCTCACCAAAAAGATGTACGAGACCCTTACGGGCAACAAGAAACTCATCAGCAAGATTATCATCGAGCCGGGAGAGTTCTCGGGACAGATGTATCCGCTGAACCTTTACACCAAATGGGACCGCAACAACTACGGTCCAATCTGGATTCCCGCCAAAGGTGCCACCATCAAGCTGACCGAGGATAACCTGCCCATCTACGAACGCTGTATCGTTGCCTATGAAGGCAACAAACTGGAAGTCAAGGAAGACGGCATCTACATCAATGGTGAAAAGACCGACTCCTATACCTTCAATATGGACTACTACTGGATGATGGGCGACAACCGCGACAAGTCCGCCGACTCCCGATACTGGGGTTTTGTGCCGGAGGACCATGTCGTAGGAAAGCCTATCGTAGTATGGTTGTCACTGGACAAAGACCGGGGCTGGTTTGACGGTAAGATACGCTGGAACCGGATATTCAAGTGGGTGGACGGCATTAAATGAAAAAAGGGTGTAAGATAGCAATCACAATAGTTGGAGTGGCACTCGTCGTGGTGCTGCTTCGGGGTTGTGTGGCAACTTCCTATCTTATCCCCTCTTCCGGCATGGAAAATTCACTGTACCAAAGTGAGCGTATTCTTGTAAACAAGTGGAGCTACGGTCTGCGGCTTCCTTTCATGAAGTTATGGGGGTATCATCGCTGGGCGGACAGTCCGGTGCAGAAAGAGGATATTCTTGTATTCAACAATCCTGCCAATCTTTCAGAACCCGTGATTGACCGACGGGAAGTCTTCATCAGCCGTTGCATCGGTATTCCCGGAGATACCTTGCTGATAGATTCGCTTTTTTCAGTGATTCCTTCCGAAAAGAATGCGCCCGACCAGAAGTTTCTTTATTCTTACCCCAGACAACGGGAACGACAGTTGGATTCATTGCTTTCCATACTTTCCATCGCTCCCAACAAACTATTGGGGCAGGACTCAACAAAGAATATACGCAGTTTCAGCCGTTATGAACACTACTTGCTGGAACAAGCCATGAACGGGAACTGCTGGATAGAACCTATTGTCAAGGAAGATTCTATGGAGATACTGAAACCTCTGATAATCCCCAGCAAAGGCAAAGCCGTGCGCGTATATCCGTGGAACAAGACTTTGTTGCGAAATACCCTGGTACTTCACGAAAAGAAACAAGCCGAAATCAAAAACGACACCCTTTATGTGGAAGGCAAACCCGTGCAACACTGCCATTTTACCAAAGACTACTACTGGGTAGGTGCCAACAATGCCATCAATCTTTCGGACTCCCGTCTTTTCGGTTTCGTCCCCAAAGACCACATCATAGGCAAGGCATCTATCATCTGGTTCTCCAAAGAAAAGGGAACAGGACCTTTCAGCGGTTACCGATGGGGCAGGATATGGAAAAGAGTGGAATGACAAACAAATGAAAGAATAAAAATGAAAATACAAACAATGCACAGTAGCTTCAATCGTAAATCGCAAATCATCTAATCGTAAATATACTGATGAAAACAGTTTTTCTTTCTTCCGCCTATTTGGCTCCCATAGAATATTATACCAAATTGCTGGCATACGATAAAGTATTCATCGAACAGCATGACCACTATATGAAGCAGACTTACCGGAACCGTTGTACCATTGCCGTACCGGACGGTGAACTGGCCCTTTCCATCCCCACCGTCAAACCGAATACCCTAAAATGCCCGATGCGCGATATACGCATTTCAGACCACGGGAACTGGAGGCATCTGCACTGGAATGCCATAGAATCTGCCTACAACCACACTCCTTTCTTTGAATATTATAAAGACGACTTCCGCCCTTTCTATGAAAAGAAGTATGAGTTTTTAGTCGATTTCAACGAAGAACTTTGCCATCTTATCTGTTCTCTGATAGACATACAGCCCGATATGGCACGCACCACCGAATACCGGACTGAATTCACTCCGAATGAAGCGGATTTCCGCGAACGCATTCATCCGAAAAAGGATTTTTCTCTGGAAGATACAGAATTCTCACCACAACCTTATTATCAAGTGTTTCAAGAGAGACTCGGGTTTCTGCCCAACTTGAGCATCATAGACCTGCTGTTCAATATGGGACCGGAGAGCTTATTGGTATTACAGAAGTCCATCACTCTAAAATAAGACATGAAACCGAAAGCAACAATACAATGGACGCTTGCCTTCCTGCTCCTGGCATCTTGTATGCAAGCACAATCCATTTGGAACACAGCACACCTCGCAAATGTAAAACACTCTATTCACGAGCCTTTCTATGCCACAACTTACGAGATATTGAAAGCGGAAGCGGACAGGTTATTGGACGCCCAGCCCCTTTCTGTCATGATGAAAGAAAAAACACCTGCCAGCGGTGACAAGCATGACTATATGAGCCAAGCCCGATACTATTGGCCCGACCCGACAAAGCCAAACGGCCTGCCTTACATCAACCGCGACGGCGTATCCAATCCTGAACTGAACAAACTAGACCGTAATCGGTTGGGAACAACAGCCGGCCGCATCACTACCCTGGCTCTGGTCTGGTACTTCAGCGGAGAAGAGCAGTATGCCCGGAAAGCCACAGAACTTATCCGCGTATGGTTTCTGAACAAAGACACCCGAATGAACCCCAACCTGGAATATGCACAAATGATGCCGGGACACAATAACGACAAAGGTCGCTGCTATGGGCTGATAGACACCTACTCCTTCATAGAAATGCTGGATGCTGTGGCACTGCTAGAACAGTCAAAAGCATTTACTACCCAGGACAGCAAACAACTGAAGAAATGGTTTTCCAAACTGACCGACTGGATGCTCGCCAGTCCGCAAGGTAAGGAAGAAGCAGCCAGTGCCAACAACCACAGCGTAGCCTACGATGCCCAAATCATAGCTTTCGCCCTCTATACCGGTAACAAGAAACTGGCGCAGGAAATCATCAATGACTTCCCCCAAAAACGTATCTTCCCCCAGATAGCTCCTGACGGACGACAACCGCACGAACTGCAACGTACCCTTGCCTTCCACTACTCACAGTACAACCTGACCCACTTTATTGACATCATGCTGATGGCAAAAAATCTTGGAATCAAGCTGGATGACATCACCTCTACCGATGGACGTAACTTCTACAAAGCCATGGATTTCCTGGCTTCCTACGTCGGAAAGGGCCTCAGTGAATGGCCCTACCAGCAGATAAGCGGCTGGGAAAGCTCGATACAGAATTTCTGCAAAGACCTCTACCGTACTGCCGTCTACCTGAATCCTGCACGCAAAGACTACCTGAATCTTTATTATGCCCACCGTATCCTAAAACCGCATGACAACTTCAATCTACTGTATATACAAGCCACGGCATTGGACAACCCGATAAGGAAATAGCACTTTCTTCCGGACAACAAATGCATCTTTTTTGTATGATTGTTAGTCAGTGCAACAGATTATTCCGTATTTTTGCAACGCTAATCAAATAAAACACAACGTAATTTTTAAATGAACGAATCATGAAAAACTTATTTAACATTAAAGACAAAGTAGTGGTCATAACCGGCGGAACAGGAGTATTGGGGAAAGCCATCGCCTTTCATCTGGCAGAAGAAGGTGCAAAGGTCGTCATTTTGGGACGCAAGGCAGAAATAGGGGACGCCATTGCCGGAGAAATCAAGGCAAACGGTGGAGAAGCCATGTTCCTGACAACCGACGTGATGAACCGTGAACTGCTGGAACAGAACTTGGCTGACATCCTGAAAGCCTATGGCCGCATAGATGCCCTGCTGAATGCAGCCGGCGGAAATATGCCGGGTGCCACCATCGCGCCCACGGGCACTTTCTTCGATTTGAAGATAGAAGAGTTCCAACGGGTGCTTGAATTAAACCTGACCGGTACCGTACTGCCTACACAAGTCTTCCTCAAACCGATGGTGGAACAGAAGACAGGCGCTATTGTCAACTTCTCCAGCATGGCTGCTTTCCGCCCCATGACGCGTGTAGCCGGATATGCTGCCGCAAAAGCCGGTATCTCCAATTTCACAGCCTTCATGGCTACGGAAGTTGCCAAGAAGTTTGGTGAAGGTATTCGTGTAAATGCCATCGCACCCGGATTTTTCCTCACAGAGCAGAACCGTGCCCTGCTGACGAACCCGGATGGAAGCTACACGGAACGTGGGCAAGATGTGATTCGCCAAACTCCCTTCGGACGTATGGGCCGTGCAGAAGAGCTTTGCGGAACCATCCAATACCTCATCAGCGATGCTTCCAGCTTTGTCACCGGTACGGTGGCTGTAGTGGACGGAGGGTTCAACGCATTCGCCATGTAAATAGTAAATTGCAAATCATCAAACAATAAATAACATGATTCTTTGTGAACAAACCTGGCGCTGGTACGGTCCCAACGACCCGGTAAGCCTTTGGGACATCAAACAAGCCGGGGCTACCGGCATTGTAAACGCCTTGCATCATATTCCAAACGGGGAAATATGGACAGTAGAGGAAATCAAGAAACGGAAAGAAATGATTGAAGCCGTCGGTCTGCGCTGGTCTGTAGTAGAAAGTGTACCCGTACACGAACATATCAAGACCCAAACCGGAGACTTCCAGAAGTATATCGACAACTATAAAGAGAGCTTGCGTAACCTGGGCAAATGCGGCATTCACATTGTCACCTACAACTTTATGCCCGTACTGGACTGGACACGTACCGACCTCGCCTACGAACTACCCGACGGCAGTCGTGCCCTCCGCTTTGAACGTGCCGCTTTCATCGCCTTCGACCTCTTCCTGCTACGTCGTCCCGGTGCAGAAGGCGAATACACCGATGAAGAAAAGGCCAAAGCCCGTGCCCGCTTCGAACAGATGACAGAGGCAGACAAACAACTGCTTGTACGCAACATGATTGCCGGACTTCCCGGCTCAGAAGAAAGCTTCACCCTGGAACAGTTCCAACAGGAACTGGACCGCTACAAGGGCATCACTCCGGAACGCCTGCGTGCCAACCTGATCTATTTCCTGCAAGAAATCACTCCGGTAGCCGACGAAGCAGGTGTCATGCTCGTTATCCATCCGGACGACCCACCGTGCTCCATCCTCGGCCTGCCACGCATCATGAGCTGTGCTGCCGATTTCCAGGCACTGATTGACGCTGTTCCCAACAAGAGCAACGGTCTTTGCCTCTGCACCGGTTCGCTCGGTGTAAGCAGCGCCAACGATTGTGCAGTCATCATGCAGCAATTTGCCGACCGCATCAACTTTGTCCATCTGCGCAGTACACAACGCGACGCCGAAGGCAATTTCTACGAAGCCAACCACCTGGAAGGAGACGTGGACATGTATCACGTGATGAAAGCCTTCCTTGAACTGCAACAACGCCGTGGTGTCTCTATCCCGATGCGACCCGACCACGGACACCAGATGGTAGACGACTTGAAGAAGAAAACCAATCCCGGCTATTCCTGTATCGGCCGTCTGCGCGGACTGGCAGAGCTTCGTGGACTGGAAATGGGTATAGCCAAATCGCTGTACGAATAAGGCACAAGATATAGCAAGCATAAGGAAAGAACAGGAAGCCCTCCGTCCGAAACTTCAAAGTTTCGGACGGAGGGCTTCCCTTTATAAGTTTTCTGCCATCAGCCGCCTCTTCTTAAGGCACTGTCTGCCGACATTTATTTACCTTCTTTTGCAGCAAGCACTTTCCATACAACGGCACTCAGCGCAGCACCCACAAACGGAGCTACAATGAACAGCCACAACTGAGAGAGAGCCTCGCCACCCTGGAACAGTGCCGGACCGATGCTACGGGCAGGATTGACAGAAGTTCCCGTAACAGGAATACAAACAATGTGCACTAATACCAACGTAAGACCAATGGCCAATCCTGCAAGATTACCCGCCCCCTTCTCGGAATCCGTAGAACCTAAGACAACCAGCACAAAGATAAACGTGAACACAGCCTCTGCAATGAATGCCTGCAACATCATTCCGTCAGCAAACCCATTGGAACCGGTAGCCGTAGGACCACCATGAGCGCCCGTAGACACCAATGCATAAAGAATGGCAGAACCGATAACCGCCCCGATAACCTGAAACACCATATACATGGCTGCATCTTTCCCGCTCATCCTGCCGGACAACAGAACACCCAGGGTAATGGCAGGATTAATATGACAGCCCGAGATTCCTCCGATAGCGTATGCCATCGCCACAACGGACAAGCCGAAAGCAAAAGCCACTCCCAGCGTTCCGACACCTGCACTAACCGCCCCCGCCGCACTTCCGGCAAAGACAGCACTACCACATCCCATCAGGACAAGAACCATTGTCCCGATCATTTCTGCTAAATACTTCTTCATGATAGTTTTTATTAAACATTGATTTCTGCAAAAATAAATATAAAAGATGAAAATCTGCCCAAACACGGCGGTAAAAACTCACCCATTACTACAAAACATCACTGCTTTAACTCTAACATCCAGCATATCTGCATCTTCCTTAGCCAACCCGAAGAAACTCAGAAATATAAGAAAACATATTGGCTTGTAAAGAGTACAAAGAAAGGGTGCAACCTCACGGCCACACCCTCCATCTACACTATCTTTGATAATAACCTAAAAGGAAACTTTATTTTCCTACATCATTTCAATTCAAAAGGAACCGTTCCCTTCACATCGGCTGCCGAAGCTGCTATGACAGCCTCGAACTTGCCCGGCTCGGCCACCCAAGCGTGCTGGGTGTCATCGAAGAAGCTAAGAGCCTCCTTATCAATGGTAAATGTGACTTCCTTTGTTTCGCCCGGAGCCAGTTTCACCTTTTGGAAACCTTTCAGTTCCTTGACGGGACGAGGCAGAGAGGACTTCTTGTCACTGATGTACAGTTGGACAACTTCCTGCCCTTCGCGCGCTCCGGTATTCTTTACAGAAACCTTCACGGTCAGCGTACCGTCGGCCTGCATGGTCTTGCTGTCGGCCGTCGGCTTGCCATATTCGAAAGTGGTATAGCTCAAACCGTGGCCGAAGGGGAACAACGGTTTCACCTTCTTCTGCTTATCGGCCCAACGGTAGCCCACGAAGATGCTTTCATTATACTTGATGTCGATGATGTCCTTGCTCCGTTTGCCGGTATATTCGCCCAAGCTGTGGGCCGGGCAGTCCTCCAGCTTCACGGGGAAGGTGAACGGAAGCTTGCCGCTGGGATTGACATCACCCATGAGGATGGCGGCAAGGGAACTGCCGGCTTCGGAACCCAGATACCAGTCCTGCACGATGGCAGGCACCTCGTTCACCCACGGCATGGCAATGGCGTTGCCGGAGATGTTGACGACAATCAGATTCTTGTTCGCCTCGGCCAGTGCGGAGATAACGGCATCCTGACCGTAGGACAAGCCCAGACCCTTACGGTCGGAGTCCTCGCAGTCCTGGCCGTTGCTCTTGTTCAGGCCGCCGATGAAGATGACATAATCGGCATCCCGGGCCTCTTTCACGGCTTCAGCTATCAGCTCTTCGGGAGTACGGTCATCCTTCAGATTCTGTCCGGTCACCACCCCGTTGTATTCACCGCTTGCATCGCCCACGTAGCCACGGGCATAGACCACCTCGGCCTTGCCGGCCACACGCTGCTTGATGCCGTCCAACGGAGAGAGTTCGCGCTGTACCTTCAGGGAAGAACTACCACCGCCTACGGTCATCATCTTGATGGCATTCTCGCCCACTACAAGAATCTTTTTAGCCCGGTTCAGGTCTATCGGGAGCACATTGCCCTTGTTCTGCAACAGTACGATGCCCTCCTCACCGATGCGGCGGGCAGCCTCGTAATGTTCCGGAGAGAGCATGCTTCCCCACGGACGGTCGGGGTTCATCACCGTACGGAAGATAAGGCGCAGAATGCGGCGTACCTTGTCGTCCAGTTCCGTGGTACCTACCTTACCTTCGCGGATGAGGTTCAGATAGGGATTTGCCAGATAATAGTTATCGTATGCGTTGCTGGCACCGTTCGAGAGCCCGTTGGTCCAACTGCCGAATTCCATATCCAGCCCGTTGGTGATGGCTTGCCGGGTATCGTGCGTGCCGCCCCAGTCGGAAATGACTACGCCGTCGAATCCCCATTCGCCCTTCAATATATCGTTCAATGTGTATTGGTTGTGACAAAGATGTTGGCCTTTGTATAGGTTGTAGGCACCCATGATGCTCCACGCTCCGCCTTCCTGCACGGCCATCTTGAAAGCAGGCAGATAGATTTCATAAAGAGCACGGTCGTCCACGATGACGTTGGTGGTGTGGCGGTTCACTTCGTGGTTGTTCAAGGCGAAGTGTTTCACGCAGGCAGCCACGCCGTTCTGCTGCACGCCCCGGATATAGGGCGACACCATCTTTCCGGCCAGATAAGGGTCCTCACCCATATACTCGAAGTTGCGTCCGTTGAGCGGTGTGCGGTAGATATTGACACCGGGGCCCAGCAGGACGGACTTGTTGCGGTAGCGTGCCTCTTCACCGATGCTCTGTCCGTAAAGGAGAGACATTTCGGGGTTCCAGGTTGCCGCCAGACAGGTCAGGGCAGGGAAAGCCACGCAGGAGTCGTTGGTGCATCCGGCTTGTTCCCACTCGTCCCACAACACATCGGGACGTATGCCGTGGGGGCCGTCGTCCGTCCATACATCGGGAATGCCCAGACGGGGCACACCCGCACTGCTGAACTTGCTTTGCGCATGGGTCAACTTCACTTTCTCTTCCAGGGTCAGACGGCTTAAGGCGTCTTCCACTCTTTCTTCAATAGGTTTGCTTGCGTCCAGATAGACGGGCTTCTGCTGGGCCGAAAGAGGCAGCGCGACAGCGGCCAGAACCAAACCGAATAATACTTTTTTCATTGTTGTATAATTAAGTTGTTATATAAGTAAGCAATCATAATCAGTCCGTACCATTGATAATCCCCGACATACAAGGGAATATGACTTAGCCCTACCTACATAGGAACTGAAGTCCTTACACCCGTATAGTGAGTACCCATAACATCCGGATGTTGTTGTCCAAAACATCCCCATGTTTTACCCCAAAACACCCGGATGTTTTATCCCAATACATCCCCATGTTTTGCCCTAAAACATCCGGATGTTTTGGGTGCTCAGTCCTATGGTGTGTACAGCTAAGTCCCTACCTCTTTCATGCTAAGTCCCGGCATCTCATCCTCTGGGACTTGATACGTACTGTTTGCAGCGAGGCAGCACCCGCTACTTCATTCCCAATGACCGGATATAACCCTCCTGAACCACACAATTCTTCAGTTTGCATGCCTCGATAAAGTCCATCATCGCCTTGCGGGACATGGCCTGCGCGGGACGTGCCTCACGGATTTCCTTGTACGTGGCACGCGGTGCTTCGGAGAAATACACGATGTTTGCCCAGTTCTCCGGCGGAGTGATGCCGACGAAAGAAGAACCGTCCATCTTCTTGTAGGGCCAGAAGGTATAGCCGATGTTGTTCTCGCGCATCGTCTGGCAGAAAGCGGCCTGCCATTCGTCCGTATTGTGGCCTATCTCACCCATGTACATGGGCAGGTTCACACTGTCGCGGAAGTTGATAATCGTCTGGATGGCAGCTTGGGTAGGTTCGCCTCCGTAACGGTGGCAAGTGTACATTATCTTGTCGTCGAACTTGGAGTCCTTGAAAGGCTTGAAATTACCGTTCCATTGCGCACCGCCCAGCAGGATGATGTGGTTGCTGTCCACCTCGCGGATGGCGGCTACACCTTTCTTGTATACATCTTCCAGCTTGCCGTTGAGTTCCTCCATGTTCTCGAAGTAAGGGGCAATGGGCTCGTTGAAGAGTTCGTAACCGAGGATGACCGGTTCGTTCTTGTAGCGGTCGGCTATCCGGCGCCAGATGTCACAGTAGAGTTGCTGGCTGACTTCGCTGTCGAACAGCCAGGGATAGCCGTAGCTGTCGTCGATG
This sequence comes from Bacteroides sp. AF25-38AC, assembly GCF_003602995.1. Taxonomy (NCBI): domain Bacteria; kingdom Pseudomonadati; phylum Bacteroidota; class Bacteroidia; order Bacteroidales; family Bacteroidaceae; genus Bacteroides; species Bacteroides sp. AF25-38AC. The sequence goes on from NZ_QTMD01000003.1 coordinate 70,625, forward strand.
TTGTCGCCCGTCTGTCCGCCGGGGGCGTCGTGCATGTCGAGGATGAGGTACAAGTCCGATTCGCGGCACCACTCTACCAGGCTGTCCACGCGGGCAAAGCCGTCTTGGTCGGCAGTCAGCCCCATATAGTCCTCGTCCGTAAACAGTTTGTAATGGAAAGGCAGGCGGATGGTGTTGGCACCCTGCTCCTTGATGAAGCGGATGTCCTCGCGCGTTACATAATTGTCCTTGAATGCTTTCCAGAAGTCGGCCGTAAAGTCCGGTCCCACCAACTGGCAGAACATCTCATTGATGAAACGGCCGGAATTGGTCTTGTTGAACTTGAACATGTATCCTTCCGGATTCAGCCAGTTGCCCAGGTTGGTACCCATGATGAAGAGTTTGGTACCGTCGGGCTTTATCAAGTCCTGACCCTGAATGGTTACGAATGCATCCGAAGTTACTTCTTTTGTCGCTTGTTTCTCACCGCATCCCGCAAGGCCCAAAGACAGCAAGGCGATGGAAATGCTTGTCGCTAATAAATGTTTCATGGCAATAATTTTGGTTATAGTATTAGTTGCGATATTCGCTTTTGCTTCCCCAAAGTTAGGAAAGATAAGAACACCTCGTACCGGCGAATCGGGAATAGGTGGAAGGAGTGAAGAAGCATGAACAAACAAACAACTAATAATCAGAAATATAATCAAAAGAAGAGAAAGGCAGAAAGTGGATTCAAAAAGCCGGTTTGACGTATTGTCAGCGTATCTGCATCAGCCGTATTTCAAAGTCCTCGCGCGAAATGCGGGCCTTGTTCTTCACTTTGGCACGGTAATTATAGATGGTGTTTACGGAATAACGGAGGAATTCTGCAATCTGCGAACTGTCGTCGATGCCCAGACGAATCAAGGCGAAAATGCGGAGTTCCGTATTCAGCAACTCGCCTTTACGGAGCACGATGCGTTCTTCGGGCTGCAGCAAGTCATTGAATTTATCGACAAAATCGGGGAAAAGGTGCAAGAAGGCAGTATCAAAGTTATCATAGAGTTCCTTCAGTCCGGTGTCCAGCACCTCGCGGGAACGCACCATCTTCAGCAGCTCTTCCATCTGCCCGGCAGAGATTTTCTTGTTGACCATCCGCCGGTAGGTATCCAGCCGGTTGATATAAACGGAGCAGAGATTCATGAAACGGCCCACATACTCCTCCTTGATGTTGTTTGAGAGTTGCAGTTGCTCGTTGGCATGCTCCAGCTTGTTCCGTGCGGCAGAGAGTCGCTGCATCTGCCGGTAGATAAAGCCCACTGCCACCACCAACAGCACAATCAAAGCGCTGATGAGCCAGAGGTACAGCCGGAGCCGGTCATTCTGCTTCTCACGCATGGCCTGATAAGTGAGGTCTATCAGTGAAAGGATGCCGGCAGTCTGGAGGCTGCGGCTACGGGCGTTGTATCGGTTGGTTTCGTCCCACGAGAAACGGATGTAACGGTAGGCATGCTCCATATCCCCTTCCTCATAAAGAAGTTCCGCCAGGTTCCAGAGTGAGGCATGGTCTGTGATGCTCAGGCGAATATCGGTCAGTGCAGACAAAGCCAGATAGCGCTTCTCCTCCTCCCGGTTCCCGAGCCGGCGGTAGAGCAATGAGCGCTGATAGGTCACCAGCGCATATTCGGGAGTATTGGGCTTGGCATGTGCCAGACGCGTATCATTGATGCTCAAGGCTTCGTCCGGATGGCCTGCAGCGGCCTCCCGCGTCTCTCTTCGTTCCAGATAGAGGGGGGATGAAGGCAGAAGTACCTGCATCAAAGAATCGTCATAATGGGTAGCCAAAGCCTGATAATGCTTCTTGAAAGAATCGTCCAGCGTATAGAAACTCAGTTCTGTGTAAAGTTTATGACAGGCATTGTAATAGTCCGGCAGCAGATGGGAGGGAAGGGAGGCTTTGTCCGTCTGCCTCAAGAGTTCGGCGGCTTCCTCGTACATGCCTGCCGAAGCCATCAAGTGGGCAAGCTCCAGCCTTGTTTCGAGTGCTGCATCCTGCCGGCCATAGCGCTCTGCCCAATCCAGATTGACACGAAGATAATGGATGGCCGAATCGCAGATATATGCCTTATACTCCTTATAAATTTCCCCATTCCATCGAAAAAAAGAGATATTGGCGGTATCGGTATCCAACACTTGGCGCTTCAGCCGGGCAATGCGTCCTTCACGCACGGCGACATAGTGCCGGTGCGCCTCGATAGCCTCATCCAAAGAGGACGTCAGCGCAGTAAAAGAGGGCGTGCCGGCAGCCAAAGCCACACTTTGCCATACCACGACGGCAAGAAAACAAAAAATGAACAATCTCCTTTCCATGACCATAAAGTTCATGCAAATATAGCAAGAAATCCTGCAAAGCAGTAGCATCGGAAAGAATAGTTTCCTATATTTGCGTTCAAAACCCCCAAACAAATTATCTATCATGAAAAGCTTAACACTCCAACGGATTGCCGCGGTAGACGTATTCCGCGCACTCACCATGTTCCTCATGCTCTTTGTCAACGACATTCCCGGACTGAAAAACGTGCCCCACTGGCTGATGCATGCCAGGATGGACGAAGACATGATGGGATTCTCCGACACCATCTTCCCTGCTTTCCTTTTCTGCATGGGCATGTCCGTATCCTTTGCCATACAAAACCGGTACAAAAAGGGAGACAACACCCTGCAAGTCGTGGCCCATATCTTCTGGCGGACAGTGGCACTGATTGCCATGGGACTGTTTTCACTGAACAGCGGAGGCATCGAAGGCGGCCTCTCACATCAATGGTTTTCCATCTTGATGGTCATCGGCTTCTTCCTCACCTGGGGGGTATATCCCAAAGCGGAAGGAACGAAAAAGACCCTTTTCACCGCAATGAAAACAGCAGGCGTGCTGCTGCTCGCCTTCCTCGTCATCTACAAGGACATGAACGGGAAACCGTTCCAGATAAGCTGGTGGGGCATCCTCGGACTTATCGGCTGGACGTATGCGGTATGTGCAGGCATCTATCTATTCACTCGGGAGAACCTGCGGAAGAATGCCATTGCCTGGTTCGTGGTCGTATTGCTTGCCGTAATCAGCCATTCAGACCTGATACCGGGAGAGTACGGCAGCCGGATTATCCTGCTTCCCTTTATCCCGAGTGACTGGACACTGCATGCCTTCGGTATGTCCGGCGTATTGACCTCCCTGCTCATGCAGCGCTATGCCGACCGGGAACGGCCGGGACGATTCATCGGCATGCTTTGTGCCCTCGGCGTAGGAATGCTTGTCCTTGCCCTCGTCTCACACCCGTTCTGGATTATATCCAAAATACAAGCCACACCGACATGGCTGTTCTATTGCCTCGCCATGTTCTTCCCGCTGTTCGGTTTCTTCTACTGGCTGACGGACGTGAAAGGCAAAACCAACTGGTTCGATATCATCAAACCTGCAGGTACGGCAACGCTGACCTGCTATATTATCCCTTACATCTGGTATGCTGTCCAGCAACTGCTGCATCTGCACTATCCCGAGGCATTGGGAAGCGGTGTACCGGGGCTGCTCAAGTCCCTCATGTTCTCGCTTGTCATTGTGGGGCTGACCGGCCTGCTGGTGAAAGGCAAGATTAAACTGAAAGTATAATGTTGAAAGTTCAGACACCCAACGGTGAAGACAAGGTGCTGCTGCATTCGTGCTGCGCACCTTGCTCCTCTGCCATCATCGAGTGCATGCTGGAGAACGGCATACGCCCCACCGTATTCTACTGCAATCCCAACATCTATCCGCAGGCGGAATATGAGATAAGGAAAGAGGAGGCTATCCGCTTCGTAACCTCCAAAAACCTCGATTTCATCGACGCGGACTACGACTATGCACACTGGCTGCACACTATAAAAGGACTGGAAAACGAGCCGGAACGTGGCAGCCGATGCCTAAAGTGCTTCACACTGCGCCTGACAGAGACAGCCCGCTACGCCTCCGAGCATGGTTTCTCCGTATTCACCACTACCCTCGCCTCTTCGCGCTGGAAAAGCCTGGAGCAAATCAATGAAGCCGGACGCCGTGCCGCCGCGCTCTATCCGGATACCCTCTTCTGGGAACAGAATTGGCGGAAAGGCGGGCTCCAGGAGCGGCGCAACCAACTGCTGAAAGAGTATGACTTCTACAACCAGCAGTATTGCGGCTGTGAATTCAGCATGCAACGGTTGGAAAAGAACGAAACGATATAAAATCGGCCGGATTATGTACGATATCGTACTAAAACTAGGTACGTTTCCCGTAACTTTGTTTCATGTTAACAATAAGAACTAAAGAAAACATGAAGAAACTGACTTTTACATTATTCATCGCCCTAGCAGTGGCATGCCTCTTTTCAGTTCCCTGCAATGCCAAGGGAAAAGCAAAACACGTAGTTTTCATCGGTCTTGACGGCTGGGGTAGCTACAGTGTTCCCAAAGCAGACATCCCCCACATCAAGCAACTGATGGCAGACGGTTCTTATACATTAGAAAAACGGACTGTACTTCCCTCCTCCAGCGCCGTCAACTGGGCAAGCATGTTTATGGGGGCAGGTCCTGAATTGCACGGATATACGCAATGGGGCTCCAAGACTCCCGAGCTTCCGTCACGCGTACTGAACCAGCACGGCATATTTCCTACCATCTTCCAGCTGCTACGTGATGCCCGGCCGGAAGCGGAAATAGGCTGCCTGTATGAATGGGACGGTATCAAATACCTTGTAGACACTCTTGCCTTAAGCCACTATGCGCAAGCGCCCGACTACAACAAACATCCCGAAGCCTTATGCGGTATGGCAGAAAAGTATATCAAGGAGAAACAACCGACCCTTCTTGCCATTTGCTTTGACAACCCCGACCATGTAGGCCATCAAGCCGGACACAATACTCCTGAATATTACGCCAAACTGAAAGAACTCGACGGTTATGTGAGCCGCATCATCCAGGCCGTTACAGAGGCAGGCATGCTGAAAGAAACAATCTTCGTCGTTACTGCCGACCACGGAGGCATTGAAAAAGGACATGGCGGCAGGACCATGCAGGAAATGCAGACTCCCTTCATCATCTCCGGAAAGAACATTAAGAAAGAAGGCGAATTCCACGAAAGCATGATGCAGTATGACGTTGCCTCCACCATTGCCCACATCTTCGGGCTGAAACAGCCACAAGTATGGATAGGACGTCCTATGTTGCAGGTTTTCAAATAAAAAAAGCGGTCAGCGATAAATGAGCGTCGAAAGATAGTCCTCGGCAAACATCTCGTTCGCCACCTCTAACAGAGCTTCCGAAGTGAGCTGTTCAATGCGATGGAACACGGCTTCGGAAGTTTCGCATTTATTATAATGCAGGAAAGTCTTTCCCATACCCAGCGCATTGTTCTCATTATTATCCGAAGCTACACCGATTTGCCCGATAAGCTGCTTCTTGGCGGCCGCAAGCTGCGAGGAAGTCATCCGGACATCACGCAAGCGTTTCAATTCCTTATATACCAGGCGGGTGCAGTAGTCCAAATCTGCAGGGTCGCAACCGAAGTAGATGCAGAAAGTTCCCGTATCGGTATAGGAAGTCAAGTTGGATTCTACGTTATAGACCAGCCCACGACGTTCACGGAGAGAGACGTTCAGGCGGCTATTCATGCCCGGGCCACCCAAGACATTGTTCAGCAGGTAAAGTGCGGTGCGCTTGTCATCGTATGCATTATATCCCCGGCTGCCAATCATGACATGTGCCTGGTGAGTATCCTTATGCACTACAAGATGCTCGGGTACATAGAGGGGAGGCGGAGTACGACCATAATGCACCGGTGTTGCCGGTATATCCGCCAGAAGTTTTTTTGCCATAAGCACAACTTTCTTGAAACTCAGATTACCCAGAACAAAGAAAACCATATTGTTGGGATGGTAGAAGTGGGCAGTGAATGCGGCAGCATCCTCACTGCGAAACTGCTTTAACTGCTCGGGATTGCCAAGAATGTTGCGTCCCAGGGGATGCCCCCTGAATATCAAGTCCTCAAAATCATCGAAGATTAGCTCGGAAGGATTGTCTTCGTAGGACTGTATCTCGTCGATAATCACCTCTGTCTCCTTCTCTATCTCGCGTTGCGGAAAGGTGGAGTGGAATACAATATCCACCAGAAGTTCGAAGGCACGGCCGAAATGCTCGGTCAGGAAAGCAGAGTAAATCACCGTCTCTTCCTTGTTGGTGTAAGCGTTGAGGTCGCCGCCCACATTCTCCATGCGGTTCAGAATGTGCCATGCCTTGCGCTTGGCGGTACCTTTAAATATAAGGTGCTCCACAAAATGCGCCATACCCTGCTCGTTTTCAAGCTCGTCGCGCGTACCCGCATCTACGGCAAAACCACAATAAGCCACTTTGGAGGCTGAGGGTTCGTGAATGATGCGCATGCCATTGGGCAGGATATATTGATTGAAAGTTGGCAGTAAATTTTCTTTTAAGTTCTTCATTCTGACGTTTCAAACTATTTGAGGCGACAAAAATACAATAAAACTTATTGCCGTTTATAGAAAATTGCAGATATTTGCAATTGCTATAATTTTAAGCACATTAATCAAATTAGCACATTAAGTATGATTGCATCCATTCAAGAGCTTTTGCAGAAAGAGGCACAAGCCGTACTGAACATTCCAGTGACGGACGCTTATGAAAGAGCTGTAGAACTCATCGTAGAACAAGTGCACCGCAAAAAAGGGAAACTGGTAACTTCGGGTATGGGCAAGGCCGGACAAATAGCCATGAACATCGCTACTACCTTCTGCTCCACCGGCATTCCTTCCGTTTTTCTGCACCCCAGCGAAGCACAGCATGGTGACCTCGGCATTCTTCAGGAGAACGACTTGCTGCTACTTATCTCCAATTCGGGCAAAACTCGCGAAATCGTGGAGCTGACACAGCTGGCACATAACCTGAACCCGGAGCTGAAGTTTATCGTCATCACCGGAAACCCCGACAGCCCCCTGGCACACGAATCCAATGTATGCCTCAGCACCGGGAAACCGCAAGAAGTATGTGTACTGGGCATGACGCCTACGACTTCGACCACCGCCATGACTGTCATCGGCGACATCTTGGTGGTACAGACCATGAAAGAAACAGGATTCACTATTGAAGACTACTCCAAACGCCATCACGGCGGTTACCTCGGAGAAAAATCAAGATCGTTATGCGTAAAGTAATAGGTATAGGAGAAACCATACTGGACATCATATTCCGTGGCGGACAGCCCACAGCGGCCGTTCCGGGCGGTTCGGTATTCAACGGCATCGTTTCACTGGGACGTATCGGCGTTCCCATCTGCTTTATCAGTGAAACGGGCAACGACCACGTGGGCAATATCATCCTCAACTTCATGCGCGAGAACAATATTCCCACAGACCATGTCAATGTCTTCCCCGACGGGAAATCCCCCGTATCACTCGCTTTCCTGAACAACCGGAGCGATGCGGAATACATCTTCTACAAAGATTATCCCAAACAACGCCTGGACGTGGAATATCCGCAGATTCAAGAGGACGACATCGTTATAATAGGGTCTTATTATGCCTTAAACCCCGTATTGCGCGACAAGGTATTGGAACTGCTGGAACGCGCGCACGACATGCATGCCATCATCTATTACGACCCCAATTTCCGTTCGTCCCATAAAGAGGAGGCCATCAAGCTGGCTCCCACCATCATCGAGAATCTGGAATACGCCAACATTGTACGCGGCTCGCAGGAGGATTTCTTCTATATGTGGGGCTTGCAGGAGGCCGACAAGATATACAAGGACAAAGTGAAGTTCTACTGCCGCAACTTCCTCTGCACGGCCGGCGCGGAGCAGGTTTCATTGCGTACCGGCACAATTTCCAAAGAATACTCCATTCCTCCGTTGGAAGCGGTCAGCACCATCGGTGCGGGCGACAACTTCAATGCAGGCATCATCTTCGGGCTGCTGAAGTACAATGTACGCTACGAGGACCTCGATACCATGGACGAGGCCACTTGGGACAAAATCATCCAATGCGGCATTGAGTTTGCCGCCGAGGTATGCAAGAGTTTCAATAACTCCGTTTCAAAGGAATTTGCAGAAGCACGGAAATACCAACCATAGGCACCCTTACAAAAGGGTGTTCACCACAGATTACACGGCCTGAAAATCCATGCAATCTGTGGTAGGACAGCTTCCGGATTAACAAAATTCTCCTGTTTTTCCTTTCATTTCTGCTTTTTTTTTGCTTTATTTGTCTATTCTTTATACCTTAAGCATTCGCGCTATGAATAGAAAAGGAAACAGACAGCACTCTCCAACCCCTCCTAAGCAGAAATGGCAAAACATCTACCTTGCACTGTGCGTTCTTTTAGGAATGCTCGCCTCTTGCGAAACAGAAGAATCTTTCTATCAACCCCGATTCCCGGCAAACAACATCCCGTTGACCCGGCAAGCGTTATTCAAGCCGGAAAACTTCTTTGCCTACACCGACTCTACCCTGAAAGCCGTGATTTCCGCATTACGCAGAGTAGAAGAAGAAAAGCATTTCACCGCTCCTTTCCTGTTGAAATACGGCATTCCTCTCTGGAACTTCACCTACCAATTGACCGAAGAAGAAGAGACCTGCATCTTCGTTCCCCTCTACCGCCTTGACAAGCCACACTGCATCGATGCCATCTGGCTGTTGCACATCAAAGACGGATGGATGAAATTCCTTCCATTGAAGCGTGATGACGAACTCATAAGAGAAAGCGACCAAGTGTTCATATTCGACTTGTTAAGCTATCTGGTATTTGGCGAAGAGAATGCGCAAGGACTCACATTCAAGCCTCATGCCCAGACCCGTTCGGTAATAACCGTCACCCAATGCTGGGATGTATATACCGGACCTAAAGACCAGCTGGAATACAGCTATACCAACTGCGTTAGTCATTCCTATTGGGTAGATGATGCCCTTATAAATAATAGCAACTGGAACAGTGAAGGAGGAGGAAGCGGCGATGTGTGGATTGGAGGAGGAAGTTCAGGAGGTTCCGGCTCTTCATCGGGCACTCCGGCAGGAAATATATTCAAGAAAGAGGCCGACCAAGACTCGCTTTTATGGGTAATCACCGAAAACATGACAGCCCGAATCATGGAAGACTGTTTGGGAGGAGACCTATACAGCCAACTGAAAGAGAAAGTCAAAAACAACAAAATCAATCTGGAATTCGATTTCGGCAAAGGGTATTCCTACAATTGGGAAGAGCATACCTTGCACATCGGATTGGAAGAATTGGAAGCAAACAACCTTCTGCATGAAATGTTCCATGTTTTCCAAACCACACAAGAGCCTATATCATCGTTCAAAAGTTCTATGATGAACAGAGAGATAGAAGCGCACTATGCGCAATACCTGTTCTTACAAAGGAGAGCGGAGTGGACGGACAAAAAACAAGATAAATATGCAAAAAGCCAACGCCTAAGAGCAACAACTTCATTGACTAAATATGTAAATCAGCAAGGTCATGTTACAACTTCATTCTTGGATATCTTTGAAACCTATATATCTAATAATGTCGTTAATGCTTTCCGTCAGGAAGGATACGACAATTATCCATTTAAAGAGTATTCGGATATCACCAATATTTTTCCCAACATAAAATTAACAACTAAAAATTGTGACGAATGAAAAGACTATTGCTTATTACACTGCTTATAGGATACATCTACCCTTGTGTAGCACAGGACAAACCTATCAGAACAGAAGAATCACTTGAAGGAACAGTCATTTATAAAAAGACCACCACTTTCGAGGTAGATGGTTATACGTACCAATGCGACGTAGATGACGGTAGCCAGTTTGTGACTCTTTATAACAAAGAAAACAAACTGACATACGAAAAGATTGTGTATAAAGACACGGGGAAGACATATATTGGCAGCTGGAGTAGCAATGTAATTGAATATGACAGATTCATGAGTCAGCAAGCAGATTTCATAGTAGACCAAGCATTCACCAAAGCCATGGCAGATGAAATTGGGAAAACGGAACTTATGATAACCATGTTGCTCAGTCCAAATACGGGAGAAGTAATGGAAGTGAATTTCAATTTTTTCACCTTTGAGCCATACGCCAAAGTGCCACTACATGTATATAGGGAAATCGAAGTAAAACTGAAAGAACAAATTCATTTTAAACCCATAGAGGAAGGAAAACAACTCAACTACATTATGCTGGCATGGATGCAAAAGCCCCAAGGGAAACTCCCCCCATTACCTCCTCCCGGTTCGCTAATGTAAGCAACATACAAAATTAACAACTAAAAATTGTGACGAATGAAAAGACTATTGCTTATTACACTGCTTATAGGATACATCTACCCTTGTGTAGCACAGGATAAACCTATCAGAACAGAAGAATCGCTTGAAGGAACAGTCATTTATAAAAAAACCACCACTTTCGAGGTAGATGGTTATACGTATCAATGTGACGTAGATGACGGTAGCCAGTTTGTGACTCTTTATAACAAAGAGAACAAGTTGACATACAAAGATATTGTATATAAAGCCACAGGAAAAATATACATCGGTAGCTGGAATGAAAAAAAAGTAATTGAATACAATAGCTCCATGAGTAAACAAGCAGACTTCATTGTGGACGAAGCTTTTACCAAAGCCATGGCAGATGAACTCGGAAAGCGTGAGTTCACAATAACCATGCTACTCAGTCCGGATACGGGGAAAGTAATGGAAGTGAATTTCAATTTCACGACCTTTAGCCCATACGCCAGAGTACCACTGCATGTATATAGGGAAATCGAAGTAAAACTGAAAGAACAAATACACTTTAAACCCGGAGAAGTGGGAAAACAACTCAATTACATCATGCTGTCATGGAGACAAAAGCCCCAAGGGAAACTCCCCCCATTACCACCTCCCGGTTCGCTGATGTAACATTGTAAACCAACCTGCCTATGCACGAAAGAATCTATAGCAGTTTTTTTAAAGTTCAAAAAAGAAATATAAAAGCTTGGCATTGCTGTTACCTTCTGTGGGTAAATTACATATATTTGTGATTAACGACATCAGAGAGGTTACGAATTATGTATAAGAACTTATTGAACTTGCTTGTTTTGGCAGTGCTGCTCCCTTCCTGCAATGGCACTGCCCCTCACATTTCCGTTGTATGCGAAGAAAACAACGTGGGCAACTGCATTGTAAAATGGGAAATGGCCCCTCTCATCAAAGGAAATGTGAAGGTATATGCTTCGACCAATCCCAACCATATCCCCGAAGATGTTCCCGTTGCCGTCGCCAACATCTCCGACCTGAAGATGACTGTCATCACTACCGACCCTACACAACGATACTACTACACACTTGTATTCGCTGACAAATACCGGGTAAAGATTGCCACCCGCAACATCAACATCCCCGGCATACAGAACTTCCGAGACCTGGGAGGCTATTCCTCCTATCCCACCCAAAAGAAAGTGCATTGGGGCATGCTGTACCGCTCTGCCGAAATAGATAAACTGAAACCGTGTTCGCGCAAAGAGCTCAAGAACATAGGCATAAGGACTATCATCGACCTGCGTTCATCTGTCGAAGCGAATAGACAAAGCCCTTTGCAACAGGCATTCAAAGTGATCCATATCCCCATTCCTACCGGCGACATGGAGTATATCCTGAAAGGTGTACAGGAACAGAAAATCAAGAGCGATACTGTCTACCGAATCGTGGAGCAGATGAACCGCGAGCTCATCAGCAACTACACCAAAGAATACCGCCGGATTTTCGATATTCTGCTGGACAAGAACAATTATCCCGTCGTTATCCATTGCTCGTCGGGCAAAGGGCGCACAGGCATCGTATCGGCACTTGTGCTTGCCTCCCTTGGAGTGGACGAAGACATCATCATGGAAGACTACCGCCTCAGCAACGACTACTTCAACATCCCGGCGGCCTCCCGATACGCCTACCAGCTTCCGGCACGCTCGCAAGAGGCCATCACCACCCTCTTCTCGGCACGCGAGGATTTCCTGAATGCCGCCATCGAAGAAATGGAACGAAGGTATGGAGATACCGACACCTACCTGCAAAGAGGCATCGGTCTGACAAAAGAAGAAAGAAAGAGACTGCAAGACATTCTTTTAACGGATAATTGACAATGGATAATGGATAATGAGTAGCCAATAAAAAACGATTTTATCATGTAATTGCATAATTATCAACCATCAATTATCAATTATCCATTGAAAAGCACTATCTTTGCGCCCGAAATATAAAGATAAAGATATACAGAAGATTTAATGAAGACATTTGAAGAGCTCGGTGTGTCGCCGGAGATACGCCGCGCCATCGAAGAAATGGGTTACGAGCAGCCCATGCCGGTACAAGAGGAAGTAATTCCCTACCTTTTAGGAGAAAACAATGATGTAGTAGCACTGGCACAAACAGGAACAGGAAAGACCGCAGCGTTCGGCCTGCCGCTCATACAGAAGATTAACGTCAACAACCGAATTCCCCAATCACTTATTCTCTGCCCCACCCGCGAACTTTGTTTGCAGATAGCAGGCGACTTGAACGATTATTCTAAATATACCGATGGCTTGCGAGTGTTGCCCGTATATGGAGGCTCGTCCATCGAAAGCCAGATACGCGCCCTGAAACGGGGTGTACACATCATCGTAGCCACACCGGGACGACTGCTGGACCTGATGGAACGCAAAACCGTGTCCCTCGCCACCATACAGAACGTGGTTATGGACGAAGCGGACGAAATGCTGAACATGGGATTCACAGACAGCATCAACGCCATTCTCGCCGATGTGCCGCAGGAGCGCAACACCTTGCTGTTCTCCGCTACCATGAGCCCGGAAATCGCACGCATCTCCAAGAAGTACCTGCGCGATGCCAAGGAAATCACCATCGGACGCAAAAATGAAAGCACCAGCAACGTGAAACACGTAGCCTTCTGTGTACATGCCAAAGACAAGTATGCTGCCCTGAAACGTATTGTGGACTACTATCCGCAGATATACGGCATCATCTTCTGCCGTACCCGCAAAGAAACGCAGGAAATAGCTGACAAGTTGATGCAGGAAGGCTATAATGCCGACTCGCTGCACGGCGAACTGAGTCAGGCGCAGCGTGACGCCGTGATGCAGAAGTTCCGCATCCGCAACCTACAACTGCTGGTTGCCACGGACGTTGCCGCACGCGGCCTCGATGTGGACGACCTGACACACGTCATCAACTACGGATTGCCCGATGACACCGAGAGTTATACCCACCGCAGCGGCCGTACGGGACGTGCCGGCAAAACCGGGACTTCCATCGCCATCATCAACCTGCGAGAGAAAGGCAAAATGCGCGAGATTGAGCGCATCATCGGCAAGAAATTCATTGCAGGCGAAATGCCCACCGGCAAACAGATATGCGAAAAGCAACTGCTCAAAGTGATAGACGATCTTGAAAAGGTGAAAGTGAACGAGGAGGAAATCGCCGACTTTATGACCGACATCTACCGCAAGCTGGACTGGCTGAGCAAAGAGGACCTGATTAAACGCATGGTTTCGCATGAATTCAACCGTTTCCTGGATTACTATCGCGGCCGTGACGAGATAGAGACAGCAACCGGTAGTGAGCGTGGTGCAAGAAGTGGCGAGAGGGGCGACCGCAACGACCGTAGAAGCAGCCGCAAAGCAGAACCCGGCTTTACCCGCTTGTTCATCAACCTGGGTAAAATGGACAACTTCTTCCCCAACGAATTAATCAGCCTGCTGAACAACAATACACGTGGACGTGTAGAGCTGGGACGAATTGACCTGATGCAGAAGTTCTCCTTCTTCGAAGTGGAGGAAAAGGAAGCCACCAATGTAGTGAAGGCCCTGAACCGCGCCAGCTGGAACGGCCGTAAAGTATCCGTAGAGGTTGCCGGAGACGAGGGTAAGGAGGCTCCGAGGGGCAAACGTCCGGGTACAGCCGGAAGCTATGGGAAAAAAGAGTTTGACAGCAAGAAGCGCAGCTACAAGGAAGACGGCAAACGGAACGATGCCACCGGCAAACGCAGCGAAAAGGCCGAAAGTCCTGCAAACGACAAGAAGAAAGGCAAGCCCAGCCGCGAAGAGCGGGGTTACACCAAAGCCCGTGGCAAAAAGGATGACTGGAAACAGTTCTTCCAGGGCAACAATGACTTTAAGGATGCAGAGCCCGACTTCAGTGAAGAAGGGTGGGCAAGACGGACACCGAAGAAGAAGAAGTGATATAAACTATAGAAAGATAATAGGGTGATAAAACCGGCAGCATCCGCTACCGTTTTATCACCCTATCCTTTTTCACAACTCTTTATCCTTTATTTCGTACAGCTTTTCGTACTGAATGCAACGAGCATCCAAACCATTTTCTCCTGCTCTTTCAAGTAGCCGGTCATCAAATCTACCGTCACGTCATCGCCGGCTTCATTTGCCAGTTCAATTACCTTTCTCTCTTCACCAATCAGGTAGCCGTAAGTCTCGAGGATATGGTCCACAGCCTCACTGCCGCAAGAGATGTCGGACACTTCCTTCACGTTGGCAACCTTCAGGTATTCACTGAACTTATTCTCGGGCACGCCACCCAGCATCAAGATGCGCTCTGCAATCTCGTCAATCTTCTCGGCGGTATCGTCATACATACTCTCGAACTTCTCGTGCAGCACAAAGAAGCCGTGTCCCTTGATGTTCCAGTGCATACCGCGCAAATTGGTGTAATGTACCTGGAAGTCGGCCAATAATTGGTGCAATGCTGATGCTACGCCAGCCACTTTCTTTTCATTCAAATGCAAGTAATCTAAAGTTTTCATAATTCTATTGTTTTAAATATTTATACTATTTTTCTTTTGGATATTGCAAAGATAAGGGGTAAATCAAGGCTTGTCAAACAGATAATTTCTATCTTTGCATAGACGAACTCTATACATAACCTTCAAATGCCTTGTTCATCATGACTTTACAACAATTGGAATACATCCTTGCCGTCAACCAGTTCCGCCACTTTGCCAAAGCAGCCGAATATTGCCGCGTGACACAGCCCACCCTCAGTGCCATGATTCAGAAACTGGAAGAGGAACTGGACACCCGGATTTTTGACCGCAGCCAGCAGCCGGTATGCCCCACTCCCGTCGGTATCCACATCATAGAACAAGCACAGAATATATTGGTTCAAGCCAACCGTATAAAGAATATTATAGAAGAAGAAAAACACTCACTGACCGGCACCTTCAAGCTGGGCATACTTCCCACCGTAGCTCCTTACCTCCTGCCCCGTTTCTTTCCGCAGCTGATGAAGAAATACCCCAACCTCGACATCCGGGTAGTCGAAATGAAAACAAACGACATCAAGAAAGCCCTGCAGACGGGAGAAATAGATGCAGGTATCGTAGCGAGTCTGGCAGGTATGGAAGAGTTGCAGCAGACGCCGTTGTTCTATGAACAGTTCTTTGCCTACGTGTCGCGCGAAGACGCCCTCTTCAACAACGAGGTAATCCGTACTTCCGACCTGAACGGCGAACAGCTTTGGCTGCTCGACGAGGGCCATTGCTTCCGTGACCAGCTGGTGCGCTTCTGCCAGATGAAGTCGGCACGTGCCAGCCAGCTTGCCTATCACTTGGGCAGCATGGAGACCTTTATGCGCATGGTAGAAAGCGGCAAAGGCGTGACCTTCATCCCCGAACTGGCCGTTCTGCAACTGGGCGATGCCCAGAAAGAGCTGGTACGTTCCTTCGCCATCCCCTGCCCCACCCGCCAGGTCGTGCTGCTGACCAATAAGAACTTTATCCGCCACACGCTGCTCGAAGTGCTGGTTAAGGAGATAAAACTTTCCGTACCCAAGGAAATGCTCTCACTGAAAGCAACCCAAGCAGTCGTATAGATTTCATCTATCGCTCCATAAAATCTTTCAATCGGATTTTTTGTTCTATCGGGGAAAAATGCTATATTTTTGCAAACAGAAAAAGCGAAGGTCGGTTGCACCTCAGCATCATCAAGCAAACTGGCTTCTACATTCTGTCTGCACAATCTTCGCATTGGTAAAACAAAAAACTAAACCTATTAAAAGAGAAAAATTATGGAACCGATCATCAACTCACAACTCCCTGAATTCAAGGTTCAGGCTTTCCAAAACGGAAGTTTCAAAACAGTATCCCACGAAGACGTAAAAGGTAAATGGGCCATTTTCTTCTTCTATCCGGCAGACTTTACCTTCGTATGCCCTACCGAGCTGGTAGACATCGCAGAGAAATATGACCAATTCCAAGCAATGGGCGTAGAAGTATATTCTGTAAGCACAGACTCGCACTTTGTGCACAAGGCATGGCACGATGCTTCCGAAAGCATCCGCAAGATTAAGTACCCCATGCTTGCCGACCCCACAGGCGTGCTGAGCCGCGCATTCGGCGTGATGATTGAAGAGGAAGGCATGGCATATCGCGGCACATTCCTCGTAAATCCCGAGGGTAAAATCAAGATTGCCGAGATACAGGACAACAACATCGGACGCAATGCCGACGAGCTGCTGCGCAAGGTAGAAGCTGCACAGTTTGTTGCCACACACGATGGAGAAGTCTGCCCTGCCAAGTGGAAGAAAGGAGCGGAAACTTTGAAGCCGAGCATCGACCTTGTAGGAAAGATTTGATAAGTAATAGGAGGAGCGGGCGCTTTCACCATAGAAAGACGTCCGCTTTCCTTTAAGACGTCCGCAGTACTTGTACAGAAGTACTGTAGTACTTTCAAAGGAGTACCGCAGTACTTTCGAAGGAGTATTGGAGTACTTCCTCACAAGTTCTGCAACTACTCTATATCAAACATATTAAAAGACTATTTTCTCACCCCAAACACCCTATTAATCATGTTAGAAACAACTATATTAGACCAGGTGCGGAGCGTATTCCAGCATTTGGAAGCCCGCTACGTCTTTCACATCACCTATCATCCGGGTCACGAGCAGGCACAAGAGCTTATCGGATTCTTGAAGGATGTGGCAAGCTGTTCCGACAAGCTCTCCTGCCGGATGAGTGAGATAGAGAACCCCGTGTTGGAGTTCACATTGCTGAAAGACGATGTGGAAACCGGCATCAAGTTCCGCGGCATCCCCGGCGGACACGAGTTCACTTCCCTCCTGCTTGCCGTGCTGAATGCCGATGGAAAGGGGAAAAATCTGCCGGACGAAGCAATTCGTCGCCGCATCCGGGCGTTGCAAGGCGACATCAGCCTGCAAACGTATGTATCGCTTACTTGCACCAACTGTCCGGATGTGGTGCAGGCACTGAACATCATCGCATTGCTGAATCCGCACGTCACCCACGAGATGGTGGACGGGGCGCTTAATCAAGAGGAAGTAGATGCGCTGAAGATACAAGCCGTGCCGTCAGTCTACGCTAATGGCAAGCTGCTTCACGTAGGTCGCGGTTCTTTAGGAGAGCTTTTGCAGAAGCTGGAAGAAGCCTTCGGCAGTGCTCCGCAAGAGGACGAAGCGCCGATAGAGAGAGATTTCGACGTGCTGGTATTGGGCGGCGGACCAGCCGGAGCTTCCGCAGCCATCTACTCTGCACGCAAGGGCCTACGGGTGGCGATTGTTGCCGAGCGCATAGGCGGACAGGTAAAGGAGACGGTAGGCATAGAAAACCTTATCTCCGTGCCGCAGACTACTGGTGCAGAACTTGCCAACGCACTCCGCACACATATAGAGCACTATCCGATAGAGATTTTCGAGGAGCGTAAGATAGAGAAAGTAGAGTTGCAGGGAACGGAGAAAAGTGTCTCCACCGTAGGCGGCGAGATGTTCCATGCACCGGCGGTAATCATTGCCACAGGGGCAAGCTGGCGCAAACTGAATGTGGAGGGCGAAGCGGAATACATAGGACGCGGCGTGGCATTCTGTCCGCATTGCGACGGTCCGTTCTATCAAGGCAAGCATGTGGCGGTTATCGGTGGAGGTAACTCGGGGATTGAAGCTGCCATCGACCTGGCAGGCATCTGCCGGAAGGTAACGGTATTCGAATTTGCCGATACACTGAAAGCCGACCAAGTGCTGCAAGAGAAAGCCCAGAGCCTGCCGAATGTGGAAATCTTCACCTCGTCACAGACCGTAAAAGTCGATGGAAACGAGGAAAAAGTAACTTCTATCCGCATCAAGGACCGCCTTACCGGCGAGGAACGCGACTTCCCGTTAGACGGCATCTTCGTGCAAATCGGTTTGGCAGCCAACAGCGCTCCTTTCCGCAACAAGCTGGAAACGACTCCGACCGGGGAGATTAAGATTGACGCTTTCTGCCGTACCACACTTCCGGGGGTATATGCGGCAGGGGATGTATCGAATGTTCCCTACAAGCAGATAGTCATTGCCATGGGCGAAGGGGCAAAGGCAGCACTCTCGGCATTCGATGACCGTATCCGTGGAGTGATTTAGAAAATATCACCCATAAAAGTATAGGCAGGGGGCACACGTTAAGGATTGGCAAGCTTCAGTTCCTGAATCAGATTTCCTGCCTTCCCATACTTCTCAATCATAAACAGTATGTAGCGTACATCTACCCCGATGGTGCGCTGCATCTTCGGCTCATAAAGGATGTCGCTGCTCATGGCTTCCCAGTTCCCATCGAAGGCAAGCCCCAGAAGTTCTCCTTTGGCATTGAACATGGCACTGCCGGAATTGCCTCCCGTAATGTCATTATTGGAGATAAAGCAGACATTCATTTCTCCCTTCTCATCGGCATATCTACCGAAATCACCGGAGGAAAGAAGGGATAGCAACTCAGGCTGCACTTCAAAATCCACATCGCCTGCATGGGCTCTGACTTTCTCCAGAATACCTTTCGCGGTGGTATAATAATCATATTCCGCTCCGTCGAAGGGGGCATAACCGCAGACAGTGCCAAAACTCAAACGCATGGTGGAGTTGGCGTCGGGATAGAAGTTACGGGATGCGTACATACGTCGCACGGCAGAGTTGAACAAACGTTCATTCCGCTCGATTTCACCGGAAGCCTGCTGTACCTGCATATTCATCTCGAATAGCTTCGTGATGAGGTCGATGCCCAAGTTGATGGCAGGGTCATTATATATCTGATAGGTGGTGTCCTGCTCCAGAAAACGCTTCAATCCACGGGGGGTGGTCAGCTCCGAGCGGGCATAAAGACTATCCACATAGGTACGCTCGTTACCTCCGTATTCTGTCGCAATCGTCTGGTAGAGCTCGGGCAGATAGGTGGAATCCACTTGGGAGCAGTATTCTTTCAACAGTGCTGTAAACACTTCCTTGTCAATGCCCAAGTCCAGATTGGCATATTTCTCAACGATAGCTTTCAGATTGGCAACCACCGTTTTCTCTTCCCCCTCAAAGTCGAAGTTGAGGATGGACAAAGCAAGCTGCACCAGTTCCGGACCGTTCAGGAAAGATTCGGCAAAGTAAGCTCTGGCACGATAAGCATCACGGCGGCTCTTGTAGTTCAGCTCCAGGTCGGAAAAAAGATGCAGCAGATGTTCCCGCTCCTCCGGTGTCTGCTGTATCCAGCGACGGAGTTCGGTCTCCATGGCACGCTTCTTGTCCAGCACATGCAGTTTCTTGATGGTGCGGTTCACTCCTATGCTGTTCTTCCAATAATTGGAACTTTCGTCGTATTTGGAAGCGTACTTGATGCGGATGCTGTCACGGCTATCCATTTCACGCTTCCAGATGGCCTGCTTCACACCACGGACATCTATCTGAGCCTGGTTGGTGGTGGTCATCATCTCTTCGATGCCAAAAGAGGAAAGATAGCGTTCCGTACTGCCCGGATAGCCCATCGTCATACAGAAGGAACCCTCACGATAACCGTCCAGAGATATCGGAGCCACGTATTCGGGATGGTAGGGAACATTGTCGGGAGAATAGTCGGCAGGACGGTTGTCTTTGCCGGCATAGATACGGAATACGGCGAAGTCACCCGTATGGCGCGGCCATACCCAGTTGTCAGTGTCCCAGCCGAACTTGCCCACTGAAGAAGGCGGTGCAAATACCAGACGCACATCATTGTAGTCGCGATAAACGGAAAGCCAGAATTCATTGCCTCCATAGTAAGCATCCACAATGCCTATCAGCGTGGAGTCTTTACGAGAAACCTCTTCGCCAATGACCAGCATCACCGAATCTACTACACTTGTACGCTCAGATTCGTTCATATCCGGTTTTACTGCTCCAAGTACCCGACGGGTCACGTCTTGCTGGTGCAAGAGGAAGCGGACGTAAAGTTCCGGATTAGGCAGTTCTTCACTAAGATTACGTGCCACAAATCCGTCTTTCAGATAGTCGTGCTCCACAGACGAGTGTTGCTGTATGCTGCTGAAGCCGCAGTGATGATTGGTAAACACCAGCCCATCCCCGGACACCACCACTCCGGAACAAAAGCCTCCGAAGCTGACTACCGCATCCTTCAGCGACGGGCGTTTCGTATTGTATAGCTTGTTGACAGACATCTGCAAGCCCAACTCTTTCATGGTCTGGCGTGTCTGCTTGTTCAGATTTCCCAGCATCCACATCCCTTCATCCGCTTGTCCCGGCAGAGAAAAAAGGAAGCAGACAGCTATCAGTATAAATCTTATTTTCATTCCGTCAATTCTTGTATTATTCAGTAATCAGCCTCAATTGCTTGGCACCCGTACGCGCCTTGAGCCACTCCGCAATCTTTTCCTTCTCGTGCGCACCCGGATGCTTGCCGAATTTCAAGACGGCAAGGGTCACAGTATCCACCCGTACAGAATCTACCGCCAGTTCAATCGCATGAGATATTGATACGGTCTTTACCGACGGGTAGAGCACTTTCAGTTCTGGGATAATCTTCTTGCCCAATTCATCGAAGGTTTTGTATCTTTCCAAATTCTGCTCCAGTGTGGCAATCTTCTGTTTCTGTTCCACCAGACGCTGCTCGCTGTTCTTGTAGAAGTCTTCCATCACCATGGCACGGATGGAAGAAATATCCACCGCTTCATTGTTCATACCTTGGAGGACTATCAGCTTGGTATTGTCCAGCTTATAGTCTTTCATCTTGCTGCGGGCAATGGCGATGGAAGCTTCGGGCACCTCCTGCCCAATCAGCACGACACGTATTTCGTGGCCCTTGCCCTCGTGATGGATTTTCTTGTCCAGCACCTGCGTATTCTCAAAGGAGAGCTGCTCGTTGACAAAACGGTTGGCAGCACTCTCAAAGAAGGTATCCTGGACGATACCTACCGTCAGATAGACAGCGGGACACATGGTCAAGATAGCAATCAGGACGATATATTTACGTACTTTCTTCTCCCGGTTCTTATCCACAAACTCCTTGCGCTGGAAGTGCATCACGCGCACGCCCAGGAAAGTGGCAAGACTGATAAACACAGAATTGATGAAATAAAGATAGAATGCACCGAGGAAATAAATCAAGTTACCCGTTGCCAGCCCGTAGCCTGCCGTACAGAGAGGCGGCATCAAAGCCGTAGCAATGGCAACACCCGGAATCACATTTCCTTTCTCTTTGGTAGAGAGCGCCGTCACACCTGCCAAGCCACCCATCAAGGCGATGAATACGTCATAAATGGTGGGTGACGTACGTGCCAGCAATTCCGACTGCCCCTCGGCAACGGGACTCACCAGAAAGAAAATGGTAGCAGTGGTCACACTGAACAAGGTAGTTATCAAGAAGCTCTTCAAAGACCGCTTCATCAATTCAAAATCATTCAACCCCACAGAAAGCCCCACGCCCATGATAGGCCCCATCAGCGGCGAGATGAGCATGGCACCGATAATCACGGCTGTGGAGTTTACATTCAATCCCAACGAGGCCATGAATATGGCGAATATCAGAATCCAAAGATTGGCTCCTTTGAATTCCACTCCCTTACGGATGGAATCTACAGTTTCCAGTTCATTGTCCTTGTCTTTGCGCAAATCAAGATAGTCTTTCAGAAAAGTCTTGATAGCGAAGGTATTTCTGTTGTCGGTCGTCTTTTCTTCCATTATCAATTATCAGTTTTCAATTTTCTCTCAATGAAACGCCTCGTAAAACACTGCTGGTCATCTCGGCAGCAAAGTCCTTTGCCTTAATGCCAAGAGTTGGCAAGAAATCTGCCAAAGCACGTTTTTCCGGTGCTCCAAGTTTACGTTTAAGCATAGCAGTGTTCATGCGAAAAAGAGCTTGGTCGCCCTTACTACGTATGATTCCGAACCCCTTGTCATCCACACCACGCTCGTAAAGAACACCAGAGAGGCGTTTCTCTGTCTCTGCCAACTTATGGCGAGCCTGGACACGGTCGTAGTCAAGAAGTCGTTGCTCTATTACCTCTGCCACACGTGTTTGTACAGCAAAGTAATTTTGGGCAAAAGCAATCTCCGACTTACGAGGGTCACCATTTTGTGCCACGAGGTAGCAGGCATAGCGAGTGAGCATAAAGTCTTCAATGTCCTTTGATGCACCTTTAGGCATAAGTATCGTTTTACTGATGCCGGTAAAATGATTACTCGTCTCTACACCAGCGTTTTGGCAAGCCTCCTTAGCTTTTCCTAAAACATTCTCAAACGTTTGCCATTTGGCATAGCCCAGAATGGGATATAATTCGCGAGCACTCCAGCACTCCACGCCTTCGTATTCACACGCAATGGATTCGAATCTTGCGAGGAGATTCTGAATTGCTTCTGATTTAATCATACTTGATTCTGAATTTATTGTTTGCTCTTCTGCACAATCCTTGATTTCAAAACAATCTTTATGCGATTGATTTTTCTGTCCATTGTGTCACTTCAGTTTTAATAACAGTACAAAAGTAATGCTTTTCTTGACAAAACTGTTAAATACGCAATGTTTATCAATCTAACTTCTCTAACCTCACTTCACCAGCCTACCAATGAACGGAATCTGCCTCAACGGCAAGTCGCACTTCACGATATAGGCCACAAAGAGCAGCAACAAAACGGTACGGTACGCCATACGCAGGTAAATATTTTCTATCGGGACATATTCGGCAGCCAGATAGAGTACTGCCGCAAGCAGCACATAACTACCGATAGCTTTCAGGTCATACTGAATGGGATACTTCTTCTGCCCCACGAAGTAAGACAGCAGCATGGCGATGCCGTAACCGCAGAAGCCTGCCCAGGCACAAGCCATATAGCTGTATCGGGGAATCAGAAGTATGTTCATCACTACCAGTACCGTGCAACCTATCAGGGAGAAATAAGCGCCCCAACGCGTCTCGTCAATCAGCTTGTACCAGAAAGAAAGATTGAAGTAGATACCCATAAAGATTTCGGCAGCCATCACGATGGGCACTACCCGCAACCCCGGCCAGTAGTCGCGACCTATAATATGGCGCAGGATGTCCAGATAGAACATGACAGCGAGGAATGCCAGCAGTGTGAAGATGATGAAGAACTTCATGGCTTGCGCATACATCTGCTTGTTGTCCTTGTCCCGGCTCTTCCCGAAGACAAAAGGCTCGTATGCATAGCGGAAGGCTTGTGTAAGCATCGCCATCACCATGGCAATCTTGCTGGCAGCCCCATAAATGCCCAACTGTACGGAAGCTTCCGCCTCATCCGGATAGACAAAAGGAAAAATAATCTTATCCGCCACCTGATTCAGGATACCTGCCAAGCCGAGTACCAGCAACGGCAGACAATAAGCAAGCATCCGCTTCAGCAGTTTTCTGTCCAGCACGTAGGCAAACCCACGCAACTCCGGAATCATGCAAAGCATGATGGTAGAGGTACATATCAGATTGAAAAGGAAGGCATAGCCCACGTCATCCCCTTTCATCCCTACATAATAGAGCAGATTCAGTGCAATGTTCAGGAAGATGAACAGCAGTTTGAGTGCCGCAAACTTAATGGGACGCTTCTTGTAGCGCAAATAAGCGAAAGGAATGCTTTGAATAGCATCCATCGCCACCACAATCATCATCATGCCCACGTACCAGGGATGGTCACCATACTCCAGCCATCCGGCAATGGGGTTGAGGAACAGCAATCCCAATGCAAGAAAGGTAAGCGCCCCCACACTCACACTGAGCAATGTCGTGGAGTACACCCGCATCGGGTCATCCTCTCCTTTATTGGCAAAGCGGAAGAAACCGGTCTCCATGCCGCACGTCAACAACACCAGCATGAGCGCCACCCACGCATATACATTCGTCACTACGCCATAGCCTCCGCTCTGTGCGGACATCGCCATGGTATATACGGGCACCAGCAGGTAATTGAGGAAACGCCCCACAATGCTGCTCAACCCATAAATGGCAGTTTCTTTTGCCAATGATTTTAATCCGGCCACTTCTTTAATGGTTGTTATGAACACAAAGGCACGGAGGCACAGAGTTTTTTAGGATAAGAGGAAAGAGAGACTTTATGTCTCCGCATCTCTGTATTCGTTTTCTTAAAATGAATCACTCGTCGCCAAACAAGGTACGCTGGCTACTATAGAGGCTTCGCCCCAGATGCTTGTAGGCAAGCTCCGTCACTTCACGCCCACGGGGAGTGCGTTTCAGGAAACCTTCTTTTATCAGGAACGGTTCATAGACTTCCTCTATCGTACCTGCATCTTCGCCCAAAGCAGTGGCGATGGTAGTCAATCCCACCGGACCGCCTTTGAACTTGTCGATGATGGTACAGAGTATCTTATTGTCTATCTCGTCCAGACCATACTTGTCGATATTCAGAGCCTCAAGGGCAAACTGTGCGATTTCCGTGTCAATGCTCCCCGAACCTTTCACCTGGGCAAAATCGCGTACACGCCGCAGCAATGCATTGGCAATACGCGGTGTGCCACGGCTGCGGCTCGCAATCTCGGCGGCAGCCCTTACGGAGCAGGGTACATCGAGAATGCCGGACGAACGACGTATAATGCCGCTCAACACATCATCATCGTAATATTCCAGATGCAGGTTGATACCGAAACGGGCACGCAACGGAGCTGTCAACAGACCGCTACGCGTGGTAGCTCCCACCAGCGTGAAAGGATTCAAATCAATCTGTATGCTTCGGGCAGAAGGGCCTTTGTCTATCATGATGTCTATGCGGTAGTCCTCCATGGCTGAGTACAGATATTCCTCCACTACGGGGCTCAACCGGTGTATTTCGTCGATGAAAAGTACATCATTGGGCTCCAGGCTGGTAAGCACTCCCGCCAAATCCCCCGGCTTGTCAAGTACCGGACCGGAAGTTATCTTGAAACCTACGCCCAGTTCGTTGGCTATGATATTGCTGAGTGTCGTTTTTCCCAATCCGGGAGGGCCGTGAAGCAACACATGGTCCAGCGCCTCGCCACGCAGGCGGGCAGCTTTCACAAATATGCGCAGATTGTCCACCACCTTGTCCTGCCCGCTGAAATCCTCAAAATTCAACGGACGGAGAGCGTTCTCGAAATCACGTTCTCGGCTGGTGACGGGCTGCTGGTTGCGTATATCAAAATCTTCTTGTTCCATTCCAGATTCCTTTGTTTTCTGCAAAATAACTAATTTATTTTGAGATAAGCGATAGAAGTTAGTTTTTTCATGGCTATCTCTCCTACCCAAAAAAAACTGCATGAAAGAAAACTCATTCATACAGTTCTTAAAATCATCCATAAGCTAATCTTGCTTACCTTACCCTATGCAATACTATGTTACATATTAATACCTATTTATTGTTTTTGATATGGTTCCTAATCAGCATAGTATTTCACAATCATTTCTTGCCTTTCGAATAAACGATATAATCCCAAGACTTCAACAAAGCATTAGCACCATCTTTTATGACTTCTACCTTTACTTGATGTTTACCCTCAGGCAGCTGATATTTCCAAAATATATCTAACCGCCGATCATGGAAGTAAGTCGGAAATGCAGCAGCCTTCTCGACCAACTCCCCATCAAGATACAGATTAACTTTCAGTACTGCATCCGGCCGATTCATGTCCCTACGAATAGCCTCCCCACGGAGTACAAATCCCGTACCCTCAAATTCAAAAGTCAGTATATCTATATCGTGTTTAGACAATTCAACCTTAGCCGTGGGATACATATCTGTAAAACTCTGCTCCAAACGTACAGTCTCGGGCCTCTGTACGGCAATTGTCACATTCTCCTTTTCCACTTTTCCTCCATTCCTGCGAATCATCTCCAAAGCATGTTTATTGCTGATAGTGTAAATCTGATCCAAACAGAGTAACGTATACTTGAAATTCTTGCCTTCCGCCCCTCTCAAACCTTTCATCCAATATTCAGGGATAGCATCATAGCCTATCATTGTGCCTAATATCCCTCCTGCAGAAGACGGATTACAATCTGAATCCTGACCTGCCCGCGTTGATATTTCCATTGTCTTAGTGAAATCACCATTGCCATACAATAATCCTAAAACGATGTAAGCGGCATTAATTTTAGCATCAATATCTAATGGATGAAATACTCCATCCGGACAACCGATCTCTTCCGCATGATGTTTCTGAATTTCGAACCAAGTACGTTTCCAATCATCAGGATACATTTTATACCACTCTATCACATCTGCAATACATTTATAGAAACCACTTTCCTCCGGAATCGTCTTTAAAGCCTCAGTAACAATAAACTGGATATCATCAGACACAAAAGCAAGACTATACATGGCACCGACATAAACACCACCATACCAGCCATCGCCATAACACATAAGATGCCCCACCTTATCACTGATTTGAGAAGCTGAATTAGGCATACCCGGATTCATCAGTCCGGCAAAATCTGCTTCAATCTGATAATCAATGTCATCGGCATGTGGGTTATTCAGCCAATGTCCAGGATTGTCCACTCCATGAGCTATATTATACCTCGCAGCCTGATTGGCATGCCATAAATTATAGTCTGCCGTAGCAAAAGCTACAGCAAAATCTTTCACCGAAGCATCCAGCCCTTTTTTCTCCAATACATCTACAAAAGTGAGGTCCATGTAAATGTCATCATATAAATCAGGCCAGGAATCCATCAATCTTTGCACATAACCTTCCCCCCAAGGAATCGTCTGATAATCCTGAATAAAAGTTCCTTGATACCTAAATTCCGTATAACTACCGAAGCTAACCCCGATAGTCTGGCCGGCCCAACCTCCCTTTATCTTATTCTCTAATTGAACCTTACTCATCGTCACTGATGAAGGCAATTTTGAAGCTGCATTACCCATTACAGTCCCCAGCAGCACGCATATACATATTCCAAAGATTCTAAGTTCTTTCATAATTAATTTTTTAATTTATATTTCAATATACCACCCTATTTATACCCCTCATTTTGTTCCAATTTATTATTAGCTTGTATCTCTGACAAAGGAATAGGAAATAAGTTTAAATAAGTTTCTTTAGAAGGTTCGTGAAAAGTCCATTCTCCTTTTGTATAATTATTATCAAAACGTATCAATTGGCTACGCCTCAAACCTTCCAAAGCAAATTCCCGGCCCCATTCATCCAATAAAATTCCAAAACGTACAGGAACACCATTTACATTAGTTGTTTTCAACAAATCAGCTCCAGAGAGTTTGTTGTCACCGTCAAAAGCACGTTTCCGTACTTCATTGACTAACTGTGCCGCTTCTTCCGCATTGCCATTTGTACGTAAAATACACTCAGCTTTCATCAAGTAAACCTCTGCATAACGCATAGCCACCCAATCATTATCCAACGCACGCGAGGTTCCCATTTTAATTTCATACTTACCGCAACGGTAACCTTCAGCCTCTCCTCCATTTTCAAGATTGCTGACTTCCTTTGTATAAATCAAGGGTTTTCCTTCCCAACCAGGAACAAGTCCAGTGCAATATAAGATAGACCCGTCACTGCCATACTGCTGCCCCATTCTCCAGGTTTTCGGTAAACGCTTATCGCCTTCCTCATAAGTATCTATAAAAGTAGGAACAGCACACACCCCATTATCCAACCATGTCTGCAAATTAAAGGTTTTTACATTTGAAGGATGAAGAGTTTTCTGCAAAGCCATGTAAATGGTACTTCCAGTCTTCACCTCATCTGCCGGATAAGCAAATATAATCTCTTGGGAGCCTTCATTCTGGGCATAGAAAGGTGCACTATAATCATTCTCCAAGGCATATTTATTGGAGTTCATTATTTCTGTACAAAGTGCCATGCATTCCGTATACATATTCTTCCCTATCCATGACTCTGCATTCAAATAAAGACGTGCCAGTAACATCTTGGCATTCCATTTATTGAATCTGCCATAGTAAGTCTTTGTATCGTCACTCAGCTTATCAACATTATTTTTTATACTATTCTCTATAAATGCAAACACCTCTTCGCGGCTACTGGTTTCCGGCAAGAAACCTTCCGGAACATCAAACCGGTCTACAATAGGTACATTACCGAAAGCCTCACATAGTATGTAATACCAATAAGCACGGGCTACCTCCAACTCAGCTATTACACTTTCCTTACCAGTAACTTCGAAATCCAAATTGTCAAGCTGATAAATTACCCGATTACAATTACTGATTCCTCCGTAGGCCTGTCCCCAAAGATCTGAGAAATGGGGATCTTCCGGTTTCCATGTATGCTTATGCAGACGTATATAGATTCCTCCGTCAAACCAAGCTGCTCGCGGTGTTACGGCCACATCAGTCGTTTCTTCAAAGTCCCACCACTTACGCCATTCCAGAAGTCCTCTATAATCCGTATATACCGGTGTAATGGCAGCAATGATATCTTTTTCATTTTTATAGAAGTTGTTGTCTACCAACCTATCATAGATTTTCTCATCAAGATTTGTGCAAGAACCAGCCATTGCCCCCAACCCCATCAGGAACAATATATATAAACTATATTTTTTCATCATTCTTCATTTTAAAATTTAACAATAGCACCGACCGTATACGAACGGACTGTAGGATACAGCTCCTTACGCTCAACTCCAGGATCTAAACCCTTAATACTGACTTCAGGATCCAGTCCATCATAACCAGTGATAGTAAGCAGATTATGTCCCGTCACATATAACCGCACACTTCTCAAATATTTATTATTCAGATTAAGAGTATAACCCAATGTAACATTGTCTAACTTCACATAGTCTCCCTTCTCAACATAATAGCTATGGTACATATGAGAATCAAAAACATAAGACTGGCTCCCGAAAGGTTTTTTCAATACAGATTTCGGCAAATTACCTTCACTAATACGCTTCATCGTTTCCCAATGCATTCTATACTCATTCAATACTTCAAAGCCGAAAGCTCCTCTCAAAGATATTCCCAAATCAAACTTTTTATATAAAAGTGTTGTGTTCAAACCTGCATACATACTTGGCAAACCATTACCGATCACTTGTTTGTCTTCCTGTCCGGCTTCACTGGCCAATTTAGGATTACCATCAGCACCTTCCACCAACCATAATCCATCATCGGTAAGTCCTACTGCTTTCCAACCGTAAAAATTTCCTATCGGTTCACCCTCCTTTACAATATGCGTCGTCTGCTGAATACCTGAACTAGTCCACCCCGTATACCAATAATCTCTTTGATACTTGTCATTGGAAAGAGATAAAAGTTTGTTGACATTATAAGAGAAATTACCTCCCAGTCTCCAAGTAAAATCCTTTGTCCGGATAACCTCTCCATCCAATGCTACTTCAATTCCCCTATTTCTTATCTTGCCTACATTAGCCCACATCGTACTAATGAAGTTAGGTGGCACAGGAACTTGATATTCAGACAATAAATCTGAAGTTGTCCGCTGATAAAGATCAATTGTACCATTCAATCTTCTACTCAAAAGAGAAAAATCAATACCTAAGTTCCATTCCGATTTTGTTTCCCATTTCAAATCTGGATTAGGATTAGAGGCCGGTACTACTCCTTGTGTCCATTGCCCGTTCATCTGGCCTACACCAGAATAGTTCAATAAAACCAGCGACTGATAAGAATCTGACAATTCTGTTCCCGTCACACCAAATCCAACTCTCAACTTCAAGTCATCTACGAAACCGATATTTTTCATGAAGCTCTCTTCGCTAATTCTCCAACCGGCTGAAATAGCAGGAAACCAGCCCCATTTATGATTCACGCCAAATTTTGAAGACCCTTCACGTCTCAAACTTCCCATCAGCATGTACTTGTTATCATAGTTATAGGTAAGTCTACCAAAGAAAGAGATCAGCTTATTGCCATTTTTATAGCTACTGATTGTCGATTTACCATCTTTTGTAGACTGGGCTGTACCAATATTCCAAGGGCCAAATATATCAGTAGGGAAATCCATAGCATACATCTGGCTGCCTTGTCTTTCAAAATCTTGATAGCTATATCCCACCAATCCCGAGAACTCATGCTTTCCTATCGTCTTAAAATAATCTGCTGTCAGTTCCAGAGTCCGATCCATACTGCCGGCTGCCCATTTGGTTACTTCAGCGTTTTTATTTTCAATAGTGGTAGTAAAATAGTTGAAAGTATTCCATTTGTCCCTCATGGAGTCATATCGCTGCATGGCCGCCATCGCACTCAGATTCAACCCTTCAATGGGTGAAAAAGTAATTTTCCCACTCGCTAGAAGTTGATTCCATTTTTCCTGGTCTGTTTCCTCATTCAGAAGAGCTACCGGATTATAGGGCTTATAAGAAGTTCCATATTCTTTATAGGAGCCGTCTTCATTATAAACCGGACGCGTCGGATTCATCAAGCAAGCCTGCAAATAAGCATTATACCAAGTAACGTCCTGCTTTATGGTCGAATTGTTGACATTCAACTGTATTTTCAATTTGTCATCCATCATCGAATGATTCAATCCAATCTTGAATGTCAAAGCTTCCTTGCCTGTATTCAACAAGATACCATCCTGCTTTCTATAGGTTATCGAAGCAATATAGTTTGTCTTTTCAGTTCCTCCACGCAAAGACAAATTATGAGTATGATTTACGGGATTACGGGTAATTGCATCAATCCAATTGACATCAGCACCTTCATCACTGATATTATCCTTAAACAAAGGGTCCTGTGCTAGTCTTCTGTAATCAGATGCTGTCAGTACATCCGTCTGCTTTTGTATAGACTCGAATGCTACATATCCATGGTATTCCAAAGACGCTTTGCCTTGCTTTGCTTTTTTTGTAGTAATGATTATCACACCATTTGTTCCTCTAGTTCCATAAATAGCCGCAGCCGATCCATCCTTCAGTACATCAATGGTTTCCACATCCTCGGGAGCAATGGAATTCAGACTTCCTCCGGGAATGCCGTCAATAACAATCAAAGGGGCTGATGACGCAGAAATCGTGGATACACCACGAATATTGATTTCCACTCCTGCTGTCGGGTCTCCCGATGGGCTTGCCATTTGCAAACCAGCAACCTTGCCTTGCAACAACTGGGTAGCATCTTTTACAACTCCTTGAATAAAGTCTTCAGACTTCACATTCGTAATGGCACTTGTAATTTCCCCCTTCTTCATAGAGCCATACCCAATAACTACCACATCATTTAGAAGATTAGAACTTTCGGTCAACTGGACGTTAATGCTTGTTTTCTCGCCCACAATCATTTCTACGGTATTATAACCGATGTATGAGATGACCAACACATCTTTTGGAGAAGAAACCGTTATGGAGAACTTACCTTCAACATCAGAAATCACACCAGTAGTCTGGCCTTTAACAAGAATATTAGCACCAATAACAGGTACACCCTCAACATCTGTCACCAATCCGTTTAAGGTTCTTTTTCCTCCGGAAGCATACATACATACTGATATTCCCATCAAACACAGTAGAAAGAAATACCGCCACCATTTTACACTTTTCTGTTTCATATTATTTTAATAAAGTTAATAAAGCCAATTTATATTCAAATCATCGGAGAGATCAGTTACCTCCCGAAAATATAATAAGTGAAAGCCCTAAAATAAAGAAGACAAACATTATTGCCAGAAGTCTATTCGTTCCGCGCGGACTTCCTGCAAACTCTTTCCAAATAAACACTCCCCATAAAGCAGCAATCATAGGAGCTCCCTGCCCTAGTGCATATGAAATAGCAGTACCTGCCTTTTCAGCAGCAATATAGCTCAAAGCCGTTCCCAGCCCCCAGATGCATCCACCTAAGATACCAACCAAATGTGTTTCTATTTTTCCCGCAAAATATTCCTTATAAGTAACAGATACTCCCACAAAAGGGTGTTTCATCACCAAAGTATTGAATATAAAATTACTGAAAAAGATTCCGACAGCAAAGATGAAAAATGCTGTATAAGGAGTAGCCATCCCAGGTGTGGGAGAAATAAAATTATTCAAATCCATGGCAGAAGCAACAAAACGGTAAAAGAAGGACATCAATACACCGGCAATCGTTGCTAAAACAATCCCTTTCCTGCTCCCAATAGTACCACTATTCTGCTTCTTACCTGCAGCCATTCCATTACAGACAATGGCAACCACCACAAGAAGAACCCCCACAAATAACCATAGCGGATTACCTTTCGGAGCACTAAAGTAATTGATAAAAACTCCCAGGACCAATGCCAGCCCAACACCCAACGGAAAAGCTACCGCCATTCCCGCCATGGAAACTGAAGCGGATAAAAGAATATTAGAAGCATTGAAAATCACACCTCCTACAAATGCACTGACCATATTTTCCGTACTGACTTGACGAATGTCCTCAAGAAAACTTCTTCCTTGACTTCCGAAACTCCCTAAGCTGAATACCAAAAGAAGTGCAAACAGCAGAATGCCTATGGTATAATCCCAATAATAGAGCTCATAACGCCAACTCTTTCCCGCCAATTTCTGGGTATTTCCCCAAGAGCCCCAGCAAATCATTGTGACAAAGCAGAAAAGAACGGCTAACGTATAACTGCTGACAATAAACATAGTACAAAATATTAAAGATTAAACGATAAAGATATTTCCCTCTCAAGTCTGAAACGTCCGACTTCTTCAAGTGTAGGAATAGATGGCTGAGCACCCATCCGGGTAACTGCGATTGCAGCTGCAACATTAGCAAATTCCAATGCTTCCCTATCCAAACCTCTCTGCGAACAAGCCACGGCTAAGGCACCACAAAAGGTATCACCTGCAGCAGTTGTGTCAACAGCATTTACTTTATAACCAGAAATACGGACAGTTTCTTTTTTATTCTTCATATATACCCCACAGCTACCCAACGTAATAATAACATTACGTGCTCCTGATTCCATTAATGCAGTAGCTATCTCATCAAGATTATCTCCCGTATAACTCATATCGGAAATAAAGGAAGCTTCCACTTCATTCACTACCAACAAATCAACGGAATTCATCAATTCCCTATCAATTGGGCAAGCAGGAGCAGGATTAAGTAAAACTTTCTTCCCTCTCTCATTAGCCAATAAAGCCACTTTCTTCACCGTTTCATAAGGAATCTCAGCCTGCATCACAATCATATCCGCCTCATCAATGACTTTTTCGAAACGTATCACCGCATCTGGCAGTAAAGAATAATTAGCTCCAGGAGCTACTGCAATACAATTTTCGCCACTATCAGCCACAAAGATGAGGGCAGTACCCGTAGGATGGCATTCATCATCCACGATGTAATCCGTAATGATACCTTCTTTCTCGAACTGTTTTTTCAGAATATCCGCATACATATCATTTCCCAAAGAAGTGATAAACGTGACAGAAGCTCCGAGCCGTGCTGCCGCAACAGCTTGATTTGCCCCCTTTCCTCCCAGTAACTGCATGAAACAAGCGTCTCCGACTGTTTCGCCCGGTGCAGGAAGATGGCTGACTTGTGCAACCATATCTATGTTTGAACTTCCAATAACTACAATTTTCATTTTTATCAGATTTATAAATATAACTCAGGTTGGTTTATCTCATAAAGCTATCTCCCGTTTATAAGGAATGGCACTCTGTGCACCCATACGTGTCACTGCAAGAGCTGCCGCAGCATTGGCAAATTCCACCGATTCTGTCAGCGTATGGTTCTCGGACAAATAGACACTAAACGCTCCGCAAAACACATCTCCAGCACCAGTAGTATCAATTGTTTCTACTTCCTTTGCAGGAATCATAGTATATTCTTCCTTTTCCTTTACATAAGCGCCATCTTTTCCTAATGTAATGACGACATTCTCTATTCCTTTCTCACCTATAGCTTTCGCTGCACGCCAAGCACTTTCCTCATCTATCACCTTGATGCCCGACAGCATTTCAGCCTCAATCCGATTTGGAAGTATGGTATGCACACAACTCAAAAATGAATTACTCAGAACAGAAGCCGGGGCAGGATTCAAAATCACCTTCTTTCCATAACTTTTGGCAATAGTAGCAGCATATTCTACAGTTTCAATGGGTACTTCCAATTGCATCAGTATAATATCAGCCTCCTCCAATTTACTTTTTGCTTTATCTATATCTTCGGTCGATAAGGAACGACTCGCTCCTGGTGCAACAATGATGCTATTTTCTCCGTAAGAATCTACAGAAATTAGAGCAACTCCCGAAGGACTCTTTTGGTCCGTAAAGATGAACTCTGTATTTATTTTTTCAGAACGGTATATCTCCAAAGCTTGCAACCCGAACAAATCATAGCCAATCTTTGAAATTAATGTAACCTCAGCACCTAATCGGGCGGCTGCAATGGCTTGATTGGCTCCTTTTCCACCAGGATTCATATAAAAGGTTCCTCCCAATACAGTCTCTCCTGGAACTGGTAAACGTCCAGCCTTTACCACCATATCCGTATTACAACTTCCGATGACTACAATCTTTGGTTTATAAATAAAAGATTCTCTCTCCATAATATTAAAAATTAAGATTATGCAAATGAAATAAATAATAAGAGGGAAAACTTTACACTATTAATTCATTTATATAATTACAAACTATATATATCTTTCTATAAATAGATATAAAACAGATTTTATGGGTATTCTTATCCCATATTTATATAATTACAAGAGAGAAAAAGAGAACTATAAGTGAAGGTATTTTATGGCAGCACTCTGCCACTTATTCTATTTTTGAAGCAGTTCTTTCATATGCATATGCCGTTTCAGTACATCAGACAAGTTTTCCTTCAATATCTTGGCTTCTATCCACGCAGTAAGGTCACAAAGATGCAATAACTGATTCTCATATTTATCATCATACAAAGCCTGCACTTCAGGAAGAAGTTTCTCCCAAAAAGCTTCGCGATCTTTTCTCAAAACTGGAAGATGCTGCTGGTTCAGAAACCACAGAATGATATGCTCCGTTTTGAAAGTATGCTCTTTGGGAGAAGAAAGGCTACGATTGATAGAACGTGATTCATGATATACAAACTCATATTCATGCATTTCATAATAAACTATAAGGCGCACTAGCCGGATAGTCCTCATCAGAGGTTGATACTTTATATTATGATCAATAATGGCATTGCTTATGTATTTCTTTGCTGCTTTGTAATTCTGATTACCTATATGTACAAGTGCAGTATAGAGTAGCAATTCACTTTTACGCACCGGGCTCAACCACGCTTCCTTATCATAAAGTGACTTCTGATAATATGCCATCAGTTTTGTACAATCCAGAAAATCTCCATTATCTAAATAAGGAAACAGTTCATACTGAAAGAGAAGGCAAATGGCGTTCACCTGAAATTCAAATGAAGAAGCATCCGAGATAAGCTTTTTCAACTTGTCCAGGAAGTAAGGTATTTCGTCATATTGTCCACAGACCCTCAAACTGCCAAGTACCCCCTCAAGTACTGATAAATAGTAGATAGGAGGATTCGACCAGAACTGCCGGTTCTGCTCGAACAGCCGGCTAAGCTCTTTATAAGAATTCAAGGCAGCTTTATATTCTCCAGCTCCCATCAAATAGTTGGCTTGAAAAAGTCTGTGATTCCGCATTAACTCAAAATTTCCTTCTATTCCGGAAGAAGCAGCTATGGAAAGTTCATTAACCATAAGGTCATTCATATCTTGCTTCTGTTTTGAAGTTCGGATAGAACCGATATGGCTAAGGCGGTACTTCAACAAGTTATGCAAAGAAGACTGTTCTACAATTTTGCGGGTTTTCTTTAAAGCTTCATTTTGCATAAAGTGTTTATGATAGAGTTCAGATTCAGCCAAATTCGGGAAATTAAGTCTCAGCAAATATTCCAACTCCAGCTTTAAGGCAATGGTCAGCACTTCATTGTTTTCATAATATGTTGCTTGTTCTATCGTGTCTGAAAGTATCTCAAAACATTCTTCAAATAAAGAACGTTCGTAAAGCATACGGGCTTTACACAAATTGTTCAGTAGGTCATAATAGATATCTTTCTTCTTTCGCAAAGTGAGCAAACTATCCGTCAGTCTTTCATACAAATATTGAATAGAGACTTCAAACGAACCACCAGGCCTGCGCTTATGAAATTCCCCCTTTACATTTTTACTATCCAGTTGCTTACTTTTGGTAATGATATCATATATCACCAAATAGTCTTTTTCCTCCTTATCCTTCAACATTTGGACGGAGAAAGCTTTCTTTTCCGCTTTGGACATAGAATATATCAGTGATATGACTGAATCGACCCGTTTCATAGCAGTTTTATAGTTCTTGCTGCAAAAGAACTAATTTATTTCCTAAAAAGTATAGAAATGGAAAAGTATTTACTGTTCCCCCAAAGCAAGCCTACCTTTACATAAAAATGCAAACCCATAAAAATACAGTTTCACGATTTTCATTCCCCATCAGCGCTTCATAAACTCCTTGCGTTCCTCCTCCGGGAACTTCTCTATCGCATAACGCAACATCGTTCGCGGCATCGTCCTGCAATGCTTCTCCAAGAATTGCACCAGCAAGTCCTTGTCCCGCTTACCCATCTCCCGGAGCATCCATCCTACCGCCTTTTGCATCAAGTCATGCTTATGATGGAGCAGCCGTTCCGAAAGGGCTAATATATCGATGAAATCACCATTTTTGATAAGTGTATAGGTAGATACCACAGCAATGCGCTGGTCCCAAAGCAGCGGACTATCCGCCAGCCGGTAGAGGTCCTTGCGAGGTTTGTCTTTCAGATATTCGCCCACAATGCCGGGGGCAGACAAATCGACCAAATCCCAATTATTGATACGGCCCGTTTGCGAAAGGTAAAAGTCATAAATCTCCTTTTTCCCCTTTTCATCGCTCTTTTTGAATCGCTCCACCAACATCAGCAAGGCACAAAGGCGACACTCGTGCCATTCACTCTGAAGCAAGGTTGCCATTACCCCAAAAGGTTCGTGCTTGTACTGCTTTGCCACCTGCCGGGTGTTGGGTACCACCACTCCCAGAAACTTATCCCCCTCGCCATACTGCCCCTTTCCGGTCTTGAAGAAACGGGGAAGATACTCCCTTTTCACCGGGTCGATATACGCCTCCAATTCCTGCTGAATCTGTACCGAGATGCACGCCACTTCTTCTGCCGAAAGCACACGTTCGCACAAGACGGTTTCCACTGCTTCATTCTTCTTTTTCATCCTTCTCTCATTTGATTTACACGGATTTGAATTCATCCGCCAATGGACAAAAATACAACATTTATATAGAAACTATGGAAAGTTATCTTTAATTTTGCAACCGGTATGTCCAATCCTTAAAACCGTACGACATGTATAAAGCTGTTTTGGGAGCAATCTGCTGCCTTTCTTTCGCACTATCCTTACATGCACAATCTCCACAAGAAAAGGGGTTGCAAAGCATCAGCCGCACTTCGGCCAAGGCTATTGTCGGCTTTCTGGCCGATGATGAGCTGCAAGGACGCGAAGCAGGCATGCACGGTTCACGACTGGCTGCCCGCTATCTGGCATCCTGCCTGAAAGAAGCCGGCATTGCCCCGCTGGAAAAGGACAATTATTACCAGCCCTTCGAGGCTTACAACAAGGAACGCCAACAACGGGGACGGTGGCAAGTGCATCCCGACTCCATCGCCATCCTTAAACAAGGCGTCCACCGCATCCTGCAGATGAGTAATGTATTGGGAACCATCCCGGGAGAACGACCGGATGAATATGTCATCGTAGGTGCCCACTTCGACCATCTGGGTGTGGACGAGACGCTGGCAAACGACCGGATATACAACGGTGCGGACGACAATGCCTCCGGTGTCTCTGCCGTCCTGCAGATAGCCCGTGCATTTCTTGCCACCGGACAGAAGCCTCTGCGCACGGTCATCTTTGCCTTTTGGGATGGGGAAGAAAAGGGATTGCTCGGCTCAAAATACTTTGTACAAAGCTGTCCTTTCATCAGCCAGGTGAAAGGTTATCTCAATTTCGACATGATAGGCCGTAACAATAAGCCCGAGCAGCCTCAACACGTTGTCTACTTCTACACCGCCGCCCACCCCGTATTCGGCGACTGGCTGAAGCAGGACATTGCACGCTACAGCTTGCGCCTGCAACCGGACTACCGCGCCTGGGACCGCCCCACGGGAGGAAGTGACAATGCTTCTTTTGCCCTGTGCAACATCCCCATCATCTGGTACCACACAGACGGACATCCCGATTACCACCAGCCTTCGGACCACACCGACCGGCTGAACTGGGAAAAAATGATAGAAATAACCAAAGCAGCTTTCCTCAACGCCTGGAATCTTGCCAACGAAAACAAATATTAATCCACTAGAAACAAAGTAACGATACATGGTTTTAAATTACATCTGGGTAGCTTTCTTCGTCATCGCATTCATCGTAGCCCTCTGCAAACTCATCTTTATGAGTGATGTGGAGATATTCACAGAACTCGTCAACTCCACCTTCTCCTCTTCCAAAACAGCTTTTGAAATATCCCTGGGACTGACAGGAATACTCGCCCTCTGGCTCGGCGTGATGAAAATAGGCGAAAACAGCGGCATGATCAATGCCCTCTCCCGTTGGCTGAGTCCGGTATTCTGCCGTCTCTTTCCCGAAATACCGAAAGGACATCCTGCCATGGGTTCCATATTCATGAATCTCTCTGCCAACATGCTGGGGCTGGACAATGCCGCTACCCCAATGGGGCTGAAAGCCATGAAGGAACTTCAGGAACTAAACCCGAAAAAGGATACTGCCACCAATCCGATGGTAATGTTCCTTGTCCTCAACACCTCGGGACTGATACTTATCCCCGTCAGCATCATGATGTATCGCTCGCAGATGGGTGCCGCCCAACCCACGGACATCTTTATCCCCACACTGATAACGACTGCCATCTCGACCATTGTCGGTGTCATTGCCGTCAGCATTGCACAACGCATCAACCTGCTGAACAAGCCCATACTTATCCTGATTGGCTGCATCAGTCTTTTCTTTGCCGCACTCATTTATCTGTTCACACAGATTAGCCGTGATGAAATGGGTGTATATTCCACTTTAATTGCCAACATACTGCTGTTCTCCATCATCCTGCTGTTCATCCTCTGGGGGCTATGGAAGAAAATCAATGTATACGATGCCTTTATAGAAGGAGCCAAAGAAGGCTTTACCACTGCCATACGCATTATCCCTTATCTGGTTGCTTTTCTCGTTGGAATCGCCGTTTTCCGCACTTCCGGCGCCATGGATATACTGGTGAACGGTATCGGTTATGTAGTAGGACTATTCGGTGTAGATACCAGCTTTGTAGGTGCCCTACCCACTGCCCTGATGAAGTCACTGAGCGGCAGCGGTGCCAACGGACTGATGATTGACACCATGAAACAGTATGGCGCCGATTCATTTGTAGGACGCATGAGTTGCGTGGCACGTGGCGCTTCGGACACTACGTTCTATATCCTTGCGGTATATTTCGGCAGCGTAGGCATCACCAAAACAAGGAATGCCGTGACGTGCGGACTGATTGCCGATTTCTCCGGCATCATCGCCGCCATCATCATCAGTTACCTGTTCTTCTTTTAAAAGAACCGCCTTAATCGCAAGAACGTAATCCCAATCGTACATCGTAAATCATTAAATCGTAAATAAAATGATTAGTTATCAGACAGACGGCGTGGAAATGCCATCCATCAAGAAGCGTGAAACCACGGAATGGATAAAATCCGTAGCCGCCACTTACGGAAAAAGAGTCGGTGAAATAGCCTACATCTTCTGCTCGGACGAGAAGATACTCGAAGTGAACCGCCAATATCTGCAACACGATTATTACACAGATATCATCACTTTCGACTACTGTGAAGGCAACCGCCTTAGCGGTGACCTCTTCATCAGCCTCGATACCGTACGCACCAATGCGGAACAGTTCGCCGATAACAACTACGAACGTGAACTGTACCGGGTCATCATCCACGGCATCCTCCACCTTTGCGGCATCAATGACAAAGGGCCGGGAGAACGGGAGATTATGGAGGAGGCGGAGAATAAGGCGCTGGCGATGCGGTAATTCCAAAGAATAAAAACTCTGTCTTGATAAAGTGCTGATTTTACCAAGACAGAGTATTTAAGAAAAACAAGTTACTTTGTCAACACAACGACAACTAACGGGTGATATTTGTCTGCTCCTGATTCGATGCGGGCATCCACACCATCTATAGTTACTCTAATAAGTTCAACACTGCCATAACCATCATTGTACTTCCAATGGGAAATAATGGAATGTTCCTCTCCGTCACCAAAGATATAGGGACAAACAAACGTACGCCTCAATACTTCAGGCTTCTTGTCATATTTATATCCATCCCATAGTGCATCAAAGATTGCCAAAGTAAAAAGTCCGTCCCTGCTTTCCACATAGATACAGTCCGGTCCGGTAAAGTCATCTTTAGAATCGGGTTCTACCAATTTATAGGAGTAATCTTTCTCTCTCAAAGCAGGCTTACCATTTCTTCCAAGACCGGTTTGCATTCCCTCAATCAAATCATTACCATTTTCATCGACAAATGCTAAATTGTATCCATAATGAATAGGAGGATAAGAGTCTTCCTCACTTTTGCAACCCATGAAAATCAAAGGGAATAAAGCAGCCAATAAAAAAACACTAAAGTGTTTCATTGTATATTATGTTTTAGATTCACAAAAAAGGCCATACAATAAGAGGGTATCAAAACGGTTGATAGCACACAGATGACACATCCCCTATATTTATTTCTTCACCGAAAAGCGATAGATGCAATGACTGTCATACTTTTCTCCCGGCTTCAGCAACGCCGAAGGCCATTCCGGCTTGTTGGGCGTATCGGGATATTTCTGCGTCTCCAAACAGACGGACGCACGATGACCGTACACGATACCTTTCTTTCCGGTCAGTGTGCCATCCAGGAAGTTACCGGCATAAATCTGAATGCCCGGTTCGTTGGTATAGACATCAAGCACAATACCCGTTGAGGGAGATTCGAGGGTGGCACACGGGCGGGTGACATCGCCCTTCGTATTGAGTACCCAGTTGTGGTCATAGCCCTTGCCGTTCTTCAACTGCTCAAAGTCATTGTCGATACGGGCGCCAACAGCAGTAGGAGTGCGGAAATCCATATCCGTACCTTCTACGGAAACAATCTCACCGGTAGTCATGAAGGTACTGTCCACGGGGGTATAAGCATCTGCATCGATAGTGAGCAGATAATCCGAATTGGACTTGGAGGGGTCACCGTCCAGGTTAAAGTAAGAATGGTTCGTCATATTGACAACAGTGGTACGGTCTGTTTCGGCACTGTAACGAATGTCGATGGCATCGTCATCTGTCAGCGAGAAAGTGACCTTGCAGGTCAGGTTACCCGGGAAGCCCTCCTCTCCGTCTTTCGACAGATAAGTCAGTTCCAGAACCTGACTGCTCAACTGGCGGGCATCGAACACTTGATATTGGTATCCCTTGGGACCTCCATGCAGGCAATGACCGTAATTGTTGCGCGGCAGCTGATACTCTACCCCATCCACTGTAATCTTACCCTGATTGATACGGTTGGCATAACGTCCGATGGTAGCGCCGAAATCCGAAGGGAACTTGATGTAGTCCTGAATGGAATCGAAGCCCAGCACCACATCACGCATAACGCCATCCTTGTCCGGCACCATCACTGATACAATACGTCCACCGAAATTCGTAATACAAACTTCCATACCATTCTTATTCTCCAAAACAAACAAGTCTGTCTGCTTGCCATCCACTTCCGTACGGAAGTTCGCAGGTTCC
This sequence comes from Bacteroides sp. AF25-38AC, assembly GCF_003602995.1. Lineage (NCBI taxonomy): Bacteria > Pseudomonadati > Bacteroidota > Bacteroidia > Bacteroidales > Bacteroidaceae > Bacteroides > Bacteroides sp. AF25-38AC. The sequence continues at coordinate 112,670 of NZ_QTMD01000003.1, forward strand.
AGTCCAGAAGCAGTCTTTTCACTCGCCTGTTTGCCCGTGCAAGCCGATGCCAATAGCATCACGCTTGCCAACAAAGTCATCATCTTATTCATAAATACAATATTGGTTACTGTTTAGACTATCATTTTTTCAACAAGAACTGCTCCGCACGTCCCGGAGTGAACAACTCCCACAAAGAAGCAACCGTCCAGCCCGGAGCGAAGATATTATTGTAATATCCCTTTCCGTTACGTCCGTAATCCCAATTGGTATGCTGCACCACTTCCGGGTAATAGCCTACTTTGGCAATGCCACACATGTGTCCTTCATACGGCAGTAACTGGCGCATGGAAGTGGATATCACCTCGGCAAAGTCAGAGAAGCGCGGCTCGTTGTACTCTTTGGAGAGCCAATGCAGCACATCGGCAAATTCGAAGATAAATACATCGATATGGTTATTCTCTACCGACACATTTCCCCAACCACGGGTTTTCAAGCCGATATCTCCCAGCATCTGACCTTCGGCAAAAGGAACATCCCAAGTATAATACCATGACAAGGCAAAATAAGCGGCTTTCTTTGCCAGACCGGCATAGTGTGCACGCTCTTCTCCTTTGGTAACCAAAGCCAGGTAATAAGCAGCCGTAGCAGCATACAAGGAGGCTTCCTTGTCCTCGCAGTTGGCATCCAGCGTAGAAGAGAAATAATCGGCTTTGGATATCAGTTCCTTCTCCAGATAGTCTACCGTACGCTTGGCGCTTGCCAGATAACGCTTGTCTTTGAAATACTTGGACGCCATCACCAAAGGCAATGTTGCCGAAGGCGTGCTACCACCGCTGGCATCCACGATAGAGAAATCATCCTTGAACTTGCGCGGGAAGCTGCCGTCCTCGTTCTGCAACTTGAGGAAGCTGTCCAGCATGCCCTTGATGCGTTTCTCCCATTCGGGGTGTTTACGCTTCTGCTGTTTCTCGTAGTTCAGATAGTTCAGAATGGCATATACGCCTTCGGACTGACGTCGAATGCTATGTCTGGTTTCCTTGAAGTCGCGGTTGTAGTGTACCACTTCGTTGAAGAAACCGGCAGGCGAAAAACCGTTCTGGAGATAAGTGTCAAAGATATGGTTGGCATTGTCCACCAGGTCTTGACGGTTCTGCTGTTTGCCATACTCCAAAGCATTGAAAGCGTTCAGCAACGTACGTCCCACAAAGCCCACTTCGGCAACATCGGTATTGGCACAAGTAGCAGTCTCCAACTCTACACCGGAGTAATAATGAGTGGGGGTATTGCTGACATAGCTTTCCACAAAGAAGTTGCTCATCACCTCCTTCATGCGGTCTACCGTGTAAGGTGTGTCAACCGGTTTCGGGCGGTTAGTGTCATAACAATACTCCCAGGTGCGCTGTACGCATTCCGAGAAATCGGCAGCATTCCTTTCGGACACCTCCCAAGTCATGGAGATGCTATCGCCCTTACGCAGCAACTGGAAAGCCTCAACGGCAGGAGCCAGCGTCAATTTGCGGATATATGTCTTCGGTGCTTCCTTATAGGGGAAACCGTATGCCAAGACAGTCACACCATCCACATTGCAGAAACCGGTATATCCGATGGAAGTCTCGCCGGACAAGATTACCTCTCCCTCCTTATGAGTGGTCAAAGCTTCCTTGTCGAACTTGTCAATACGGATAACCGACATGGACGTACCGCTTGCCGGATTGAAAGCTGCCGTCAGCGGAGTGCTCAAACGGTCCTCACGCACCAGCCAACTGTCCGATGTGTGGAAAGAAGGAGCCTCCTTCGGCGAACGCAGGTTGCGGCGATACCAGAAGCCCGGCATGTAGAACTGGCAGTCCGAATGCTTGTAACCGGTCTTTATCTGTTCCCCGTAGTTGAAATACACATTTTCCAGCGCCTTGAGTGTGACGGTAATGCGCTGTTTGCCATCCTTGTCCACCACCTGGCGGATGATGTCCAACGGCAACGCTTCCGAAGCCCGGCAGCTGTACATACCATCCTGCATCTTCTGCAAGGCCAGCGGATATTGCTTGGCATCATTCCCCGGTACTTTCAAGGAAATAGAGGCAGAGATGTCTTCCGGAGCAACATTTGCCGCTCCTGCACCCGTAATGCCTGCCAAAAGCATTACCCCCAAAAACAATCTTTTTAGTCTCATAGTTACATCTGTTTTATTGTTGTTAGAAAAATATCATTCAGACATGAATACATACCTGCCGGAGCCCAATTCGACTACTAGCTTACCGTCAGCCTCCTCCACGGAATGAATCCCCGCCTGACCGGCAGCTACCTGTACATGGAAGTCAAGCGGCATCTTGACCGTAGCGGTTGTATTGGCAGGAATCTCAACGTTCCACTTCAGCTTATTGCCATCACGTTTCCAGGAACTTCCTATTCTGCCATAAGGCGATACATGCGAAGCATTCACATAATTCAGTTTTTCCGGGAATACCGGTTCCATCAGAATCTGCTTGAACCCGACGGAAGCGGGAGCATTTTTTATACCGGCAAGATCCTCATAGAACCATATCAGCAGGTCTCCCAAAAGCATCACATGGTTTCTTGAATTCATCGCCGGATTTGCCGTGTCACCATTCCATAATTCCCAAATGGTGGTTGCACCCTTCTTAATCATGTAACCCCATGAGGGATAAGTGTCATTGGTCACTATCTTATAGGCAAGTTCCAGTCCGCCGTACTCGGTAAGTCCGCGCATCAGATGCTGGATGCCAAGCACACCGGCACTGACATGTCCCTTACAGTCTTTTTCCGTCTTCTCCACGACATTGGCAAATACTTTATCTTCATATCCGTCGGGAACCAGACCCAGTCTGAGGGAAAGCAGGTTTGCCGTCACCGTATTGTTGTCATACTGTGCAGTCTCAGTATTGAAGAATTTCTTGTTATAAGCGTCCTTGACCTTAATGGCAAGTGCTGCATACTCTTCAGCATCTGCCGGAAGTCCGTTCATTTGCGCGAACTTCTCCATCAGTTGCAGAATACTGTAAAACACCGTTGTACTCAACACTTCACCGTTCGTCTTACGGGCAGGGTCCTCCGAATGAATCAGCTCCGGCGACTCGGGAGGCATGCACCAATCCCCGTATTCATCCTTCACCAGAATATAGTCCTTCATTTTGGTCTCCGTCATGTGGTTTACCCAGCGCTTCATGGACGGATAGCGCTCTTTGATGGAGCTATCATCGCCAAACTGGCGGTAAAGCATGTCGGCTACGTAAAAATAGGCAGCCGGCCAAGTCACGTCATCATGGAAGATGGTCCAGTAACGGGGAGATACCACAGAGATACTTCCATTTTCATTCATGGACTCTTCTATATCCACCAGCCACTTCTTATACATCAAGGCATTGCCGAAAATGAAACTTTCACCATAGGCACCGGTAGTGCGGTCGCCCAGCCATCCAAGACGTTCATCACGCTGGGGGCAGTCGGTAGGCATACCGCGATAGTTTCCACGGATTCCCCAATAGGCATTCTTGTGAATTCTGTTAATCAACTCCTCGGAAGTCTCGAACGTACCGTTCGTTGCCATTTCATCATACACCACCTTACCGATGAAATCATCCGCTGCCGGTTCATAGTCCAAACCGGATATTTCCATAAAACGGAAACCATGGTAAACAAACAACGGTTCCCAAACAAACTCACCGTCAGCGGCAGGAGTATAAATATCCGTGACAAGGGCACTGCGCAGGTTGTCAAGATACAGTTCCGTACCATTGTCCTTCAGCACTTCGGCAAAACGCATGGTAATGGGCTTGTCCTTCTTGCCACGCAGTTTCACCTGCTGTATTCCTACCATATTCTGCCCCATATCCACGATATATCTTCCATCACCTACCGATTTAACGGATATTGGCTTTATTTCCTCCATCACCTTCAGACTCGGAGAGAGCTGTGCCACAAGTTTTCCTTTGGGAGCCTCCATCCGTTCGGCCGGTTTCCATCCGGAATCATCATAGCCGCTTTCCGCCCATTTGCCCAATTCCAAGCGGGCATCATACCACTCACCGTCAAACTCGTTGTTTGCGGTTATAGGACCGCAGTTCGTCACTTTCCAGGAGTCATCGCTGGCTACCGACACCGTCTCACCATTGTCGTACTCTATATTCAACTGCGCCATGAGACGGGGTAAACCAAAACCTACCATCCCATTGGCACGCATGGAAAGATACCGGCCGTTGCCCAGAGCCACGCCTATCGTATTGGTACCGGACTTCAACAAGGGGGTGACATCATAGGTCAGATAAGATACAGAAGCATCGTACCAGGTAGGCAAAGGACCGAATACATCGTTTCCAATCCTCTCGCCATTCATATAGCATACGGAAGAGCCTACTCCCGAAACATAAAGGACTGCACGCTTCGGCTGTGACGGCAAATCAAACTCCTTCCGCAGATAACGTGCCGGAAGGATGGTCCGCTCACCGTCCAGTTTCAAGTTTGTACTGTCGTTCAGTCCAATCCAGCCGGCTTTCCAGTCCGAACTGTCCAGCAAAGCCATTGACCAATATTGGATACTACTTTGCGCCTTGTCACCGGTATTTGTCCATACAGTGACACGCCACCAATATTTCTGTCCCGACTCCAAAGACGCCCCTGCGTACTTCACTAGCACCGATTGGCCAGACTCCACACGACCGCTGTTCCATACCAGCCCGGAGCCGGCCTGCAAGCCCTTTTCCGAGTCCGCCACTTCAATCTGATAAGCAGTCTGCATCACATCCTGCTTGTCGGTTACCAGTTGCCATGAGAAACGGGGAGCCGATACAGCTACTCCTTCGGGATTCTTCCGCATTTCAACAGTGGTTTCCTCCACTTTCAAGGAACTGCCACCCGATACTTGACAGCCCATCATCAATAGGGCCAACAAGGAGATTAAAATAGATTTCTTCATACTTGTCAGAATTTCGGTTTCTCCGCTTCCGTGGATGCAACGGAGCCTTCTACCGTCGGCCATCCGTCTTCCCAGCTAATCTTATCCAACATCAATACACGGCCTTCAGGCTTCTTTGTGCTCACCGCATGATAAAAGAACCAGTCATTGCCGGCATTGTCCGTCACAATCTCCGAATTATGACCGGTACCCACAAAGGAATTGCTTTTCTGAATCAGCACTTCGTGCTTGTTATCCATCATGCTACCGCCATTCTTGTCGACATAGGGGCCGAAAAGATTATCTGAACGGCCTACAACAGTAGTGTAAGTACTCTTCAATCCCTCACAACAACTTCCTATGGAAGCGAAGAAGTAGTAATGCCCGTCCTTCTTGTGAATATAGGTACCTTCGTAAGCGGTTCCTGCCACTTGCTGCGGTGTGGCGCCGTCCTTCAGAGAGAGTCCGTCATCAGACAGTTCAATCGCATAGATTCCTCGAAAACTGCCCCAGAAAAGATATTTCTTCCCTCCATCCTCTATATAGAAAGGGTCGATGGAGTTCTGTACATTGATTTCATTGCTGCGGAACATCTTTCCGTGGTCCGTAAAAGGTCCCTCAGGCTTATCGGCAGTAGCACAACCGATGCCGCAAGTTAACTCGCCTCCCCAAACAGACATAGAATAATAGAGCACGTATTTATCACCTATCTTGTTGATGTCCGGCGCCCACAAACCGCCGTTCGGCTCAAAATCAGGCCGCGTACGGTCCGTAAAGGCAGTACCTACATACTCCCAATCCACCAGGTTCTTGGAACGGTGAATCGGCAGATTGCGTATGTCCTCGGTGGCATACAAATAGTAGTATCCATCATCTCCCTCAATGACAGAAGGGTCTGGCAAACTATAATCTATCACCGGATTGCGATAGACATTCTTCGGCTGTTGTTCTTCCGGTTTATCCTCTTTTGTAGCCGATGACGAGGAACAGGCTATCAGACTGCATAACACTGATAATACAAGAAACTTCTTCATACAATGTATTCTTTTCATTCTTTCATTTTACTTTTCGGGTGATGTACTGCCCAATACCTGCGGACGGATAAGAGAGCCACCGATAGAAACCGTTCCCTGGTCGGAAATGGCAAAATCCTTGATATACGAAGTGCGCGGCTGTACTTTCGTGGAATCCCAATGTGCATGGAAAATGTATTTCCAGCTACCGTCCTTACAGCAGAAGGGTGCTCCATGACCGGTACCCATCAAGCCGTCGGCATGTTGCAGAATCGGATTTCCCTCGTATTTCTTCCACGGTCCCATCGGGCTGTTCGAAGTCGCGTAACCCACTCCGTAGTTCTTGCTTTCAAAGTGATTGGCTGAATAAACCAGGTAGTAGACACCCTCTTTCTTCAAAATTGAAGGACCTTCGGCCACCTTAGCAGGCTTGTCCTGCGAAAGTTCCCAAGGCTCTCCCACCTTAATGCACTCTGTCAGCGTCTCCTGCTTGATGCCGGTTAGGTCATCGTTCATCTCTGCCACCCAGATGACGTTGCCATCTGTAAAACGCACGAAATAAAGGTAAGGCGTACCGTCATCATCAATGAATAGAGAGGTATCGATACTCTTCTCATCCCATATCGGCTGCTTCACTTCCTGACGGAACGGACCTTGGGGAACATCTGCCGTTGCCACGCAGATATGCTCCTCGGTGGAGTAGAACAGATAAAACTTCTTTTTCGATTCGATGTAGTAGACCTCCGGCGCCCAGAATCCCCACGTACCGTAGGAATCTGCTGCCGACAACGCCTGGCCTTCACGCGTCCAGTTTTTCAAGTCATCGGAAGAGAAGCAGGCAAAGCCTTCTCCTTCTACCGTACCTCCAGTGCCGTAAGCATAATACTTGCCTTCGTAAAGCATTACGTAAGGGTCGGCAATCGGCAGATAGTCTGATTCTACAACCGTCTTCTCCTTGCAGCCTGCAAAGCAAAGACAAAGCAACAGTAGCAATATATAATTCTTCTTCATATCCATCTCTTATTTTACTATTTTGGGCGTCATATAGTCCTTGCTGATTCTCATACGGTCCACACCGTCCACTTTCTCGAAAGAAACGTCACTGATGTACATGGCACGTGGGTGGATACTACTCTTGTCCTTATGGGCATGGAAAACTATACGAAGCTTGCCTGCCTTGTCTGTGAAGGTGGCACTGTGCCCCACCCCAACCAGTTCTCCGGGTTTCTGCAGCAAAGGATTCTCCTCGTATTTGGTCCAAGTACCCATCAAATCGGTAGCTGTGGCGCAACCTATGCCGTAGAAAGGACTTTCATAGCTATTGGCAGAATAGGTCATATAGTAGAGCCCATTACGCTTGATGACAAACGGGCCTTCATTCACACGGGGCCATACCTCCTCCCATGCCTGAGAGACGTGGATGCAAGGGTGCATGGTCTCCTTCTTGATAGTCATGAGGTCTTTCTCCAATTCGGCCACCCAGATGTTGAGCCCGTCGTTGAAACGGTCGAAGAAGAGATAAGGCGTGCCGTCATCATCAATAAACAGAGAGTTGTCAATGCATTTCTCATCGGCAATCATCGGTTCCTTCTTACTTTGGGTAAATGGTCCTGCAGGTGAGTCTGCTGTTGCCACACAGATATGCTCGTCTGCCGAGTAATACATATAGAACTTCCCGTTCACTTCGTAGACCTCCGGTGCCCAGAACCAGCGGTCGGCCCAGACATCCTTCTTCTGGAGCGCCATGCCCTTATACTTCCAAGTCTTCAAATCATCGGAGGTATAGACTTCGATGCCTTCATCCGCATGGGTGCCATAGGCATAGTAAGTGCCATCGTGCAACATGATGAACGGGTCGCCCAAAAGCACCGGCGTTTCAACTCCTTCGACAACAATATCGTCCACATCCTTATAGTCTGAAGAGCAGGACTGGCAGGAAGCCAGCGTGGCCAACAGAAACAGATACATACATATAAAATTCTTTTTCATGATTCTTTCTTAAACAATTGTTATGATGATAAATATTTACTTTCAAGAAGATGTTCCGTTACACCCGTATATTGAACCCTATTCAGTCGTATACTGAATCCTATTCAATCGTATACTGAAATACATTCAGTCGTATACTGAATCACCCCAGTCCATCACACTGATTCACAAGGAAATACAAACACCGGCTTCTATATACATCTTTCATTACATATATACGGAACGGCACATCCCACGATCGCGTCTAATCGCGCCTCTGCCCTACATGATAATACAACGTACCGCTATAAACCGGAGAGCCGCCCTCCGAACAGAATCCGATGCGGGATGCAGGGTAGCGTATATCCAAAGCTCCCAGCTCCCTGCCGTCGACAAACAGATACAGCTTGTCTGCACGACGCACGGCACGAAAATTATAGGATTCCTTCCACAATTCATGTACACCTATCTTATAGATATGGCGTTCCAAATCCTCCGCCTCCTTGTTGATGAAGCGGATGCCTTCTGCCTTTACCGGAGTAAAGGTACAATAATTATATGCAGGATGTTCTGCTATCCCCCTATCTTTGTTTTCTATCGGATGCCATTCGCCGCCATTCAGGTATTCTATGTCGAACTTGCCGAACATGTCATCCACAAATTCGGATTTATTGCCTGCTTCGTGACGATTCAGGTAAAGTGTATCCAACCATGCAGGTGCGGCAAAACGATAACCTTTCTCAATGAAGTCGGTATACTTCACATCCGGATAGAGCGTTTGCAGGCATCCCAACGGGAATTCCTTCTTCCAGGCAGTTTTCCCTTTCTTCACGGCTGTCACCTCAAGCATACGGGTGATGCCATCGAACTGAGCCTTCACATAGTTATCCTTATCCACATAAACCGGATAGCTTCCTGCCTTGTCTTGTCCGGACAAGCCGGACAACTGGAAGCTGAATTCATAATCGTTCAAGAAATCGCCCTTCAACAACTCCTCATTCCCCGAAAGCTGGAAATGCACATCATCGAAGCCGATGGTATAGGTAGCCCCTTCGAACAAGGCAGACTTTGTCTCGTCAAATACTCCGGGAACACCCGCTTCTTCCGTCGGAAGAGCCTCTGCAAAGACATGTTTTCCCGGTGTGGGAATCTCATCCAGCCAAATTTTCAGACAGCCACCATTACGCTCAATGCGCAGATGATGGTACACACCCCAACGGAAATCTTCAGGCAGGGCATAGGATTCCTTATTTTCTTTACCGCCGACAAGTGTACGCAGGTACCAACTCCGGTTCTCGGCATCCAAACCTACATAGGCACAGTTATCTGCATCCTTCCACCAGGCAATGACGCCGGCTCCACCCTCGGTCTTGACTCCCGTCTCGAACAAGTAATCCACGGACGGCTGTACTTGTTGCAACACACCGAACGAAGCTGTCTCGCCTTTGCCTGCAAAGGTAGGCATCGAAGGTTCGGGATGATAACCTGCCGTGCGGGGGCCGGTGATACCATCCACAAACAACGTCTTGTCGAAGAACTGGACACGGTTGATATATTGCCCCCGATGCTCATCGTTCTTGTTTGCCATATAAATCAGCCACCATTCAAATCCGTTGGGGCCTCTCAAAATATTGGGCTGACCGGGAGTCATCAGAATATCGTCGGCAATGCCGTCTTTCATATCGAACAGAGAAACGTCGAAGAATTGCGAACGTCCCTTGTTTGTTTCTACGGCAAGCAGATTCGTGCCTTCCTTCAAAGCAGCACGCAGCTTCTTGTCCAGGTTCACGATACAATAATCACGCCCCTGCTTCTCGTAGACAAGTGTTCCGTTCAGATAAATCCGGGTATCTCCGTCGTGAGCGACACGCAATGCCAGGTTGCCGGTTTCGCTACCGGCAGAGAAAGTCTTTCGCAACCATAAGGAGGGCGTATTCCACAAGGTGCCCAGATGCCGGGTGGTGGAACCTTTCACTTCACGGGACGAAAAGCCGGTCTCCCCCCTCGCCCAGCCGGAGTCATCGTAGGTCACTTTTGTCCAATCGCTTCCCGGTTTGCTCTCCGTATAAGCAAACAACGGCTCATACGTGCGGCCATACCGCAATAAATCCACTTGCTTCTCCTCCAGTTGTGTCTGATTGCAGCCTACAACCGGATAGCTATATTTATTACCATTTTGAAAACCTAAAGGAGAGTCTGCCTCAGCAACTCCCAACTGATAATTGCCCCACTCTGTAGAGGTGTGGTTGGCATTGTACATCATATAGTAGCGGTCTCTATACTTCATGACCCACGGTCCCTCCGCCACTCTGTTATCCATCGTTTCCCATGTGTCCGGCAATGAGGCGAACTGGCACACCGGTTCGCCGGCAAATTCTGCCGGGTTCTTCATTTTACGTCCCCAGATGGTATTCCCATCGGTAAAGCGTACCATATACATGTATAGTTGCCCGTCATCATCTCTGAAAACTTTGGGGTCGATACGGTTATCCATCCATGTCTTCTTGTTCGGCTCTGTGTAAGCGCCCAGGGCATCTTTGCTCTGCGCATGTACAATGTGAACGGCATGCTTGTCCTTCCCCCAATAATTGACCGACCAGTACAAATGAAAATCTCCGTTCAGATAGAACATGTCATTGGCATGAATCTGGTCATTTCCGGCTCCGCTGCCTCTGGTCCAGTCATTGTCCATGGATACGACATGGATAGGTTTCCCCCAATGAACCAGGTCATCGGACACATAGAAATCCCCGTTTGTACGGACCCCGCCAATATAGTATTTGCCGTTGTATTTCATTACGCCGGCATCCGCCACTCCCGGAAGTACCGGATTCTGGATGTTCTGCGCAAACAAAGCGCCGCAACAGGCAAAAGCGAATGGTAATAGTAGTTTTTTACAGACAAGCATATGGTATAAGATTTAAGAAAGAAAAGGCTATGCCGGAAGCATCCTGAATGGGAACAGGCTTCCGGGCATAGCCTTCTTCGGTTATTAATAGTTAGGATTCTGAGTAAGATGTGCAACACCACCTACTGTGCTGTTTTCCACCTCATCTCTTGGAATAGGCAGACGTCTGTGCTTGCCGACAATAAAGTTGTCAAAGTCCTTGTCACGAGCTTTCAGTTCATCAATTCCAGCCTGGGAATCAAGTAATCCCCAACGCTTCAAGTCAGCCCAACGCCAACCTTCGAAACAGAGTTCCAATGTACGTTCCATCTGCAGACGCTTGATAAAGGCATCTTTAGAGCTCAAGCAGTCTTTCCACTGACTGTCTTCCAACTTGGCCAGACCGGCACGTTCTCTTACCTTGTCCACATAAACAGCAGCATCGGCAGGATTGGTTCCCGTTTCAACAAGACACTCTGCATAGTTCATCAGTATATCTGCGTAACGCATGATACGATAGTTGTTACGGGCAAAATAATCTTCTGCACTACGATAGTACGAAGTATTGTATTTACGGATATAGCAGTCTTCCGGGTCAGTTCCCCAACCGTCATTCCAATCGGCATTTTCAAATCTATAGTAACTTTTCGGCTGGTCGGGGAAGTCTTGTGAGAATCCACGGTACAAAATGCTACCGTACAAACGCAAGTCGTTCTTTCCGTCCACACGCTTCTCTTTCAAGAACTCGTCTACCAGCCAGCGGCGTGCCTTACCGTCTCCCCAACCTATACCACTCGGAGCATAGAACTGAGTACGCTGGAAACCGAATGCCATACTGGCGTCATTACCCGTGCCACCCTTGTTCTGGTCATCGAACTGAATTTCAAAGATGCCTTCCTTGTTGTTCTCGTCCAAGTCGGTGAAGTTATCCTCACGGTTGGCAATAAGACCGTACAAAGAGCCCTCTTTATCAATCAGCCATTGCAACTGTTCCTTTGCCTTGTCATACTTATGTTGTTGCATATAAGCCTTGCCCAACAATGCCTTGGCAGCACCTTTGGTAGCACGTCCCAGATTGGCAGCATCCCAAGATTCCGGCAAATACTGCATGGCAAAAGTCAAATCTTTCTCTACCTGGTCCCATATTTCCTGCTCGGAAGCATCTTCCGGTATATAGGAAGCATCTTTAGGCTCCAACGGCATAGTTCCTTTATCCCACAACAGATTTACCTGAAAATACCACAATGCACGCAAGAAAGAAGCTTGTGCCAGTACCTGGTTTTTCGTCGTCTCGTCCATTTCAATAGAAGGAACATGAGCCAACACCTGATTACAACGGAAAATACCTACATAGAAATGCTCCCAATGTATGTTGTTGCCTTCATAAAAATTATAGTTGTTGTAAAGGAAACGTGTCCAGTCGCCCAATTCAATCCAAGGAGAAGAACTCCATCCTTCGTCCGAAGTCAAATCATAGCGGAAAGAGAGCCAACGCATCCAAGTACCTTCCTTATAAAGAAAACTGTAGCAGGCATTCACACCGGCTGTCGCATCTTCCGGCTTATTCCAATAAGTATCATTGGTCACTTCATTGGGATTATCAATATCCAATAAACTCGAACTGCATCCGGTGCACAACGTCAAGGCACCTGCAAGCATTAATCCATAATATATCTTTTTCATAATTTATAAGCTGATTTATAAGTTAAAAGGTCAAATCCAATCCAAACATTACCGAACGGGTATTGGGATATGCAAAGCTGTCCGTACCACTGTTCCAAACGGAATTCGCACCCTTGAAGTCAGGATCCAAGCCGGAATATCCGGTGATGGTAATCAAATTGCTGCCGGTAGCAAACAGACGGAGCTTCTCGACTCCCAAATTCTTCAACCAATCTTGTCTGAAGTTATATCCAATGGAAATGTTCTTCATACGGAAGTAAGAGCCATTCTCCAGGAAACGGTCGGCATCACGGGAGTTGCGGAAATCACCGTAAATGATACGCGGGGTATTGGAGTTAGGATTTACCTGGTAAGGTTCTTCACCCTTTTTAAAACGGATATAGTTGGAGTTGTCTGCAAACAGACGTCCTTGCCAGCGGGATACGTTGTATATCTTATTGCCGAACTGACCATTCCACATCATACTGAAATCGAAGTTCTTCCATTCTGCATTGAATACCAATGACATTTGCATCTTGGCCCAGGGGCTACCACAATAACCACGGTCGGCATCAGTAATCTCTCCATCATCATTCAAATCGAGATACTTGACATCTCCCAATTGAGGACGCTTTCCCTCAATCATAATGGGGGTACCCGTAGATGTCACATAATTATCAATCTGTTCTTGTGTCTTGAAAATACCGTCTGTCTTTCTCAAATAAAATTCAGCCAAAGATCTGCCCGGTTTGGTTCTTGCCTGACCGGAATCAATATAATCCCTATTAGTACCATCACGGCCCAAGCTCAATACTTCGTTATCCATAGTAGTCACATTCAGCAAAGCGCTATACTTAAAGTCCGAAATCTGGTCTTTCCAACCAAGTGTAAACTCGAAGCCCTTGTTGCGCAAGCTGGCAGCATTTTTCCATGGAGAACCTCCTTGGTTACCGGTAGAAATGGCAATCGGAGTCTCTGCCAATACATCACTGGTCTTTGAGTTGTAATACTCTGCGCTGACAGTCAAGCGCTGGTTAAGGAAGCTGGCATCAAAACCTACATTCACCGTTTCTTTCGTTTCCCAAACAAGACCTGCATTCACAAGTTTCACCTGAGTAGAACCCGGAACAATAGCACCTCCGAATACAGTTACAATACTCTGATTGATAGTTCCAATATAATCCCAATCGCCAATGGAAGAGTTACCAAGACGGCCCCAGTTACCTCTAATCTTCAAATCATTAATCCAAGGCACATCAAAGAATTCCTCTTTTGAAATTCTCCAGGCACCGGAGAATGACGGGAAATTACCCCAACGGTTTTCCTTAGCCAGACGGGAGGTTCCGTCACGACGGAAGGTGGCAGTCAGATAGTATTTATCATCATAAATGTAGTTCGCACGTCCCAAATAAGAAATCATCGCATTCTCACTGATACTGTTTGAATTCTGCTGGTTGCTTTGTCCGGCATTCAATACAGTCAGATAATCACCGTTACCCAACATCGGGAAGTTCAGACGGGAAGCCCACAAGCCTTCCCATTCATGGTGCTGGTAAGTAGTACCGACTACAGCATCCACATGATGCTTGCCAAAATCCTTATTGAAGTTCAACGTGTGCTCAATCAACATGTTGTAGGTATTGTCACGCGCCTTCTGGCTTTCCGGATCACGGTGTTCCTGATTCTGAGTCCAGTTACCTTCTCCACGGAACCATGAATTCTCATAAAAGTAAAGATCAATACCACCATTGAATTTATAGGAAAGGAATTCGAATGGCTTGAATTCCAACCATAAAGAACCATTCAGACGATTCTGGCGGAAATGACGGTATTCCAAATCTTCACGGGCAATCGGGTTTACACCGAACGTATTGTACTTGGCAGCATCACCATAGCCATATCCACCCGGGTTATTCTCATCATAGATAGGAATGGTAGGCATCATACGCAAAAAGTCATTGTAGGTATTGGTCTGGTTCGGGTCTGTGTTTGTGAGTGAATAAGCCAAGTTTTCACCAAAAGAGAACCAGCCCTTTTTACCTTGTGTATTGACACGGAAGCTATAACGGTCGAAAGTATTTCCATAAGAAACGCCGTCATTGTTATAGTAACCGGCTGATACAAAATAACTGCCGGAATCGCCACCACCGGAAAGCGATACGTTGTAGTCCTGCACCAATGCGGTCTTCAACACTTCATCTTGCCAGTTGGTATCATACTGTGAGTGTTTCTGAGTGCTGTTTACAGTGGCAATACCGTCTTTGATGGCTTCATTATAGGCAATATCATTATACTTGATATATTCTGCCGCATTCATCAAATCGAATTTCGGGCTCCATTCCAATGTTTCCTTTACGCTTACATTCACTTTCATGGGACCTTTCGCACCTTTCTTGGTAGTAACGATAATCACACCGTTGGCAGCACGCGAACCGTAGATGGCAGCAGCAGAAGCATCCTTCAGAATCTGGATGGACTCTGCATCCGCAGGATTGAAATCAACACCCGGGTCTGTAATCATACCGTCAATAACCCACAGCGGAGAGTTATTGCTCAAGGAACCGACACCGCGAATTTCAATAGAGGCATCTTCGCCTGCCCTACCGCTACTGCGTACGTTAATACCGGTTGCCAAGCCCTGCATCTGGCTGACCAGTGTTCCTGCAGCGCTTTTCTTCATTTCCTTGGTATCAACCACGGCAACCGCTCCGGTCAAGTCGGACTTCTTCACCGTCTGATAACCGATGACAACCACTTCTTCCAGCGCTTTCGAGTCATCTTTCATCACCACGCGCAAGGCAGTTCCCTTATAGACAACTTCCTGCGTAAGCATACCGATATAAGAGAAAACGAGTGTACTTCCTTTCTTTCCACTCACTGAGAAATTACCGTCAATATCGGTAATGGCACCCGTGGTAGTACCCTTCACCAATACATTCACGCCCACCAAAGGCTCACTATTTGCATCCGTCACCGTTCCCGTTATGGTCACATCTTGTGAATAAGCGGTAGCTGCAAACACAACAAAGAATAAGAATAAGATTTTCTTGATCATTTTTTATAGAATTAGATTTTAAAACTATGCGGAAACTAACGCCCGCTTTTTAAATACACCGCAGAAAGTGATTAGTCACTTCTGCCAATCATAGAACATTGATTAGGATTTGTTACGTCATAGGCATAGGGGTCATAGTATTATAAATTGTTGGCTTTCGGATGCAAATATATCCGCATAAAGCTAAAATTAATGCAAATATCGCTTCAATCTATGCAATTATAAATCCAAAAAATGCCCCTGAGAGACACCTCAGGGGCATTTGATTGGATTGTTATATTTAGCAAGCATTCCATGCTATCATTTCACGAAGTCTTTGGGCAGAATACCAAATTGTTTTTGGAAGCACTTGGTAAAATAGGAAGGAGTATTGAAGCCGGTCATGTAGCAAACCTCATTGATTTTGCACTCTCCTTCCTTTAAAAGCTGCGCCGCTTTCTTCAACCGCTCCAGGCGGATGTAGTCATTCGGGGTCATATCCAATATGCCCTTTATCTTCCGGTTCAGGCTCGAACGGCTCATGTTCAGCAGGCTTGCCATATCATCCAGACAGAAATCCGGATTCTGCATATTGGCAACCACCACTTCCTTCAATGTTTTAAGGAAAGATTCATCTGCCTTTGTCATTGCCATACTGCCCGTCTGCACAAAAGGAGAATTGACAAAAGAAGCCCGTAGCTTCTCACGGTTGTTCAGCAGATTGGCCACACAAACTTTCAGATATTCCACGGAGAAAGGTTTCTCTATATATACGTCAGCCCCCAGCTTCATTCCCTCTATTTTGGCTTGAAGGGTCGTCTTCGCCGTAAGCAGGATAATCGGTATATGGCTATAGTCAAGCTCGGACTTCAGATGCTCGCACAGCTCCAATCCATTCATCTCGGGCATCATAATGTCTGAAATGACAAGATTTACAGTATGTTCCTTCAACACCTTCAAAGCTTCCACCCCATTCACGGCAGTCAGCACACGATATTCCGAAGAGAGCTGTTTCACAACAAATGCCTGCATTTCCAGACTGTCTTCCACCACCAAAAGAGTATACCGGTGCTGTTCCAAGGCAGTACCTGCACCACTTTCCTCAGAGGATTCCCCGCCCGTTACCGGTTCTTTATGCTCCATAGCCACCGTCTGCTCGTGCTTCAGCGGAAGTGACAGCAGGAAACAGTTGTTCTCCATCGAATCTTCCATGCACAACGTACCCTCATGGAGTTCGGCCAATGAACGGGCAAGTGCAAGCCCGATACCGGTGCCGGGTACAGAGCGCAAGGTACCGGTTTTATACTGGATGAACGGCTTGAAAATCTCCTCGCGCATCTCTACCGGAATGACAAGGCCGTCATTGCATACAGAAAGCAGCAGTCTTTCACCTTCCGAATATAGCCTGATGCGTATATAGGTCTCCGAATACTTTATCGCATTGGTCAGCAGATTGCTGATAATCTTGGTAAGCCCTTCCCTATCAACCGAAGCATACAAGCTTTCGGGAGTCTCTATACTCAATGCCAGCCCCCTTTCACGTGCCAAAGGCTTGAAACGCTTATACGTCTTTTGTAAGAGCTCAGACACGTCACATTCCACAAAATTCAATTGGAAGCCTTGCGTCTCCGTCTTCCGGAAGTCCAGCAACTGGTTCACCAAATCAAGCAGCCGGTTGGTGTTCAGTTCCATGGTCTCCAAATCATCCCTGATGTCATCCGAAACAGAACGGGAAGCCAATACATTCTCGAGCGGACTCTTTATCAGTGTAAGCGGTGTACGTATCTCATGCGCCACATTCGTGAAGAAGTCTATCTTCGCAGTATACAACTCCCGTTCCTTTTCCCGTTCAAACTTGTCCATAGCCTGCTGATGCTTCTGCCGGGTCCGTTTTCTGAAATAGATAATTACAGCAGCCAGTGAACATAACGCCAATACCGTATAAACAGCATACGCCCAAGTGGAGAGATAGAAAGGAGGACGGATATGGATGTCGAGCACACGTTCCGTCGCGTTCCACTTGCCATCGCTGTTGGAACCTTTTATACGCAATGTATAGCTTCCATAAGGAAGGTTTGAATAGTTGATGATGGAATTCCGTCCTACCGTATACCAGTCACGGTCAAAGCCTTCCAGCTTACATTCAAGACCATTCATTTCGGGTGCCTGGTAACTCAAGGCTGCAACCTGAAAAGAGAAAGAATTCTGGTCGGCATCCAGCTCTATCTCATCCGCATAGGTGATGCTCTTCTCCAAAGGAGAATCCGGACTATCCACCGAAAGCCGTTTGTTGAACAGATAAAAATCTGTAATCACTACGGGAGGGAGAAAAGTGTTCTCCACAAAAGTTTCCGGGTCAAAGGCTATGAATCCGTTGATACTTCCCAAATAGATGCGTCCCTTCTTGTCAATGTAACCGGACTGGAAATTAAATTGGTTGCTCAGCAGCCCGTTTGCCGTGGTATAGACATGTTTGCTCTCCGTATCGGGATTGAAGCAGACCAGACCATAATTGGAAGTAATCCATAAGTTACCCCGCTTATCCTCGACCATCTTGTAGATGGTATTACTCGGAAATCCTTTCGACATGTCATAACGGGTAAAATTGTCCGTTTCCGGATTGTAGCGGCAAAAGCCCTCACCCAGCGTCATGAACCACAGACGCTTCCTGCTGTCTTCGTAGATACTGATTACCTTATTGTAGGGAAGAGAGGTCGAATCATTCTCATTAGACAGATAATTCCTCCACTGCTGGCTTCTTACATTGTAGCAGAACACTCCATTGGAGAAAGTAGCAAACCACAGATTTCCGTTGAAGTCCTCCAGAATGTTATAAGTAAACATATTCTTCAGCTGAGGAATCCGGGTAAAGTCATCTGTAGAGCGATTGTACTTCAACAGACCGGACGTGGTGCCTATCCACACGTCTCCCGTAGTGGTCCTGCAAATGGTAAAGGCGTCATTGGCGACCATGGAATTCTCACTCTCACCCTTGGCATAATGTTTCACCTGCCTGGTCCGAAGATTCACCCGGTTCAGACCACCGGAGAACGTACCCACCCACAAATCATCCCCGTCCAGGCAAAGGCCGTGGACATTCTGATAAATGGCCGGATGCTCAAAAGGCTCTATCTTTCCGTTTTCCGGATTGTAATTGAACAAGCCTTTGTCTTCGGTACCTATCCACAAGGTGCCATCATTACTTTCACAGATTTCCCGTACACGACGGCCGAAATGCCTGAGATTGTCTCTCGGATAGAACTTCTCGAAGTAAGTCCACTGATAAGGACAATAGTTCACTCCACCGAAATAAGACCCTATCCACATGCCGTTCTCCTTGTCGCAGCAGAGCGAATAAATGGCATTGTCCGACAATGCATACGAATCATCCTGGTCGGGAACGGTCAAATGGGTAATCTTGTCATTCGTCAGATTGTAAATATACAAGCCGGACTCTGCGCCCACCCACAGCTCGTTGTCAGATTTGAACTGCAAAGCCCTCACATAGGTGTTCAGCAGCTTCCGCGTCTTGCCGGTAGTCTGGTTTATCTCTGTCAACCCGTTCAGCGAAGCGATATACACACAATTATGGGGTCCGCTGACCTGCCAGTTGATAATATCATTCTTGAAAATCTCATTTCCTTCCGCGTCCTTGAAAGGCTGCAGAGGAGTTTCAAAGTCAGCTTTCGTATAGTAAAGATTATCCGCATACAAGGCCAGCCAACACGTATTCCCATTCAGCCAAAAGCGGGTTACATTGGGCAGTCCCGAATCGTGCAGATGGTTCAGCAGCCTCCCTTCATCCGGTTTATAGCAGAACAACCCCTGGTTTTCTACCGATATCCAGATATTATCGTCCTCGTCACTTCCAATCATGGTGACGAAATCCCTGATGATACTGCCGTTATCACTGGCCTCATCGAAAGCGGTAAAGGAATCCAGTACCGGGTCGTAAATAAAGACTCCCCCATCGGTACCAATCCAGATATTTCCCCGGCGGTCCTCGTAGAGCGCAGTTATGAAGTTCTTTCCTAAACCGGAGTTCTCTTTCTTGTAAATACGGAAAGACAATCCGTCATAACGGTTCAGACCGTCCTTGGTTCCGAACCACATAAAGCCTTTCCTATCCTGCAAAATCTGATACACGGTGTTCTGCGAAAGACCGTTCCGGATATCCATCGTTCTGAAATAGTAATGAACAGCATCCTGCGCACAGACCGGCAATACCGCCCATAGGCACAGACTAAGGAAAAGCTTTATAATCAATCGTTTCATAACAACATTTTTAATGTACAATTTACCATTTACAAAGTACAATTTAACTATGCAGATGACAGCGCAGCCAAATTGTACTTTGTAAATGGTAAATTGTAAATGCCCCTATTTCTTAAGTGAATTGCAGATACGTGTATTTATCTCTTTCACGCGTTTCTCATCCAGCTTTATCACCTTGCGGTCGTAAGTCATCAGACCGTTCACTTCCACCTCCACATCCGTGGTCTGTGTATAGACGGCTGCCGAGAAACCTCTTTTTATCATCTGATACAGCATATCGGCATATTTCACGTACTCATCAGTCACTTCTTTGGAAGAGTTGAACTGAACATATCCCCAGTTGCGGTTCGGTTCCCAGATATGGTCTTTCAAGACAAGGCCGATGCCGCCATACTCACCCAAAACCGTGGCACGCTGTGCATCATACAGATACATCTCCGGTTGGGGATAGTTGTGGAGGTCGAGCATGTCACCGCAAGTATAATGGTTACCGCCACTTGCCGGATTCACCAGACGGGTCGGGTCATACTGTTTCGTCCATTCGGCTATCTCTACCGTCTTGAACTGCCCCCAGGCTTCGTTGAACGGTACCCATGTACCGATACACGGATAAGAGTAGAGACAATCCATTATTTCCTTCCATTCCTTGTGATAATAGGCTTCGGATTCGGCGGAGCGTTTCAGTTCTGTTCCGTCGAAATAGCGGCGGTTCTGCCATTCCGGATTACGGTCACCGCTCGGCATATCCTGCCATACGATGATACCCAAACGGTCACAATGTGTGTACCAACGTGCCGGTTCCACCTTGATATGCTTGCGAATCATATTGAAACCGAAATCTTTCGTCTTCTGTACATCATACAGCAAAGCCTCGTCTGTGGGAGCTGTATACAGTCCGTCGGGCCACCAACCCTGGTCCAGCGGTCCAAACTGGAACAAAGCCTCGTTATTTAGTTCCAGGCGTACGATGCCATCCGCGTCACGACGGGTGGAGTACTTACGCATGGCAGCATAGCTGTCCACCTTATCCACTACCTTGCCTCCGCTTTTCAGAGTCACTTTCAGCGTATAGAGGAAGGGGGAATCCGGACTCCACAACTTGGCATTCCGGGGCATGGACACCTCCACCGGCTCTGCATTGATACTTTTGCCGGTGGCTACCAGTTGATTGCCGTCATACACATTCACTTCCACAAAGTCGGAAGGACATGCACTATTCAATTCAGCCTTCACTGTCAACAGATTACGGTCAATATCGGGAGTGATACGGAGGTTCTTGATATGTTTTCCGGCAACCGGCTCCATCCATACCGTCTGCCAGATACCGCTTACGGGAGTGTACCAGATACCTTCCGGATTGCTGACCTGCTTTCCACGGGGTTGAGGTCCTTTATCCGTTGGGTCCCAAACTTTTACGACCAACTGATTATTGCCTTTGCCAGAAAGGGCGGCAGTAATATCGAAAGAGAACGGAGTAAATCCCCCCGTATGGCTGCCTACTTTCACATCATTCACCCATACATCCGTTTTCCAGTCGACAGCGCCAAAGTGCAACAGCACTTGTTTTCCCTTCCAGGCAGAAGGAATTTCAAAACTGCGCTGGTAGACCAGTTCCTGGTTTTCATTGATTCTTTTTCCAACTCCGGACAAGGAGGATTCGATGGCAAAAGGAACAAGTATCTGCCCTTCGAACTCTGCCGGAAGATGCTCACCTTTATTTATAACGGCATAATTCCACAGTCCGTTCAAGTTCTTCCAGTCACTCCGTTCCATGATGGGACGAGGATATTCGGGCAACACATTCGCGGGATTGATCTGGGATGCCCAGTCCGTTTTGATTTTATCACCTGCCGGCTTCCATTGCGCCGAGCTTCCGATTGCAAACAACGTCAAGAATGACGATATGAGGAAAAATCTTCTCATAGTATTATAACTTTTTATTGGTTTCTACGAAAGCAAAGATAAGCCGATTCAGAAAAAAAGAATAGAAATTTCGAACCAATAAATAGTATTTTTGTGGAATATCAAGGTATTACCATCTCATTTTATCAAAGAAATTCATCAAAGGCACCTTTTTCCGCTTTTCTTGCCACGCCTATGACAAGGTTTTGCCTTCCCATTGGCAAGACTTTGCCACCGCGTTGGCAAAACTTTGCCATAGGCGTGGCAAAAGTTTGCCAAGGCAGTGACAACTTGTTGGCAAAATACCTCCCTGATATACAAGGAGTAGCAAACAATAGACAGCAGGGAATGACTAATATCCCGGATTCTGCTGGTTCTCCAATGCCGGATTGGCATTTATCTCATCCTGCGAAATAGGAAGCACAATCTTCTCGAAAGTACGGTCGATTGTTTTTCCACGGTGACTCACCGGAATATCTTGAAAATCGTCGTTGAATTCGATGGTTCTGCCCATACGCATCATGTCGAAGAAGCGTTGTCCTTCACCAAAAAGCTCCTTGCTGCGCTCGTCCAGAATCATATCATCGGTAATGGTAGCGGCAGTGGCCGGTGCCAGTCCGGGAGAACGCCTGCGGATTTCATTCAGGTAACCGGCGGCGGCATCTGCGCCTGCTTCCTGCTTCGTGGAGTGCAAGGCTGCTTCGGCGGCAATCAGATATATCTCGGAAAGACGGATTATCTTGATATTGACGGCTGTATTGGTTGCCTTGCCGTCACCTGCCAGAGTGGTACTGCCCATATACTTGTAGCAGGCTCCCTTGCGTTCAATCTCATTGTCCACCCAGTATTCATCGTTGTCCATGATTCCCCAACGCACATCCGTCTCGTCTTCACCCAGACGGTTCAAGAAATAATCGCTGGCAAGATACCAGCCCATGGCATTCTTCAACTGTCCGTAGCGCATCAGGTAAAAGCCCAAAGAAGAAGTTCCCAGGTCTGATTCCTCAGTGGTGATGCCCAGCTCAAAGATGGACTCGGAACCAAACTGCTTGCTCCAGGAAGCCGTCCAATCGGCAGGCTCATACAGTTTGTACACACCGCTTTCTATAATCTCCCGGGCAGCGTTCAAAGCACCGTCATAATCTTCCATATAGAGTTTCACACGCGCTTGCAGGGCTATGTTGGTGTAATAGTCCGCATATCCGCTCTGCTTTGTCTTCTTCTTGGCAAGCAGGGCCGCCCCGTCCGACAAGTCCTGCAGAATCTGGCGATAGTTCTCCTCCACAGTAGCACGGGTGGGCTGGGCGTTCACCGTAAGCGGCTCGGTTACATTGGGAACTCCATAAGAGGTCTTGTTGTAATTGTAAGGAAGCCCGTAGAGACGGACCAAATCGAAATAGAACAGCGCCCTCAGAGTCAACGCCTGCCCTTTGGCTTCGGAAAAGTCTTCCATACTGCCCGATTCTTCCAGCTTCTCAATGTTGCTCAACAAGGTGTTGACCTGCAGAATGCAGTAATATCCACGGCTCCAGAAACCGGAATAAGTATTGCTGTTGGAAGTGTGGTTGAACGTATAGAATGCATCCAGTCCGCGTCCGGCAGCAAAAATCGTGAGGTCACCGCCCTTGGCATCACCGTACATAAAAAGGTTTCTGCCGTAATAGGACGATGAGGTCATCGCACTCATCACACCGTTGATAACCACCTGCGCATCGGCTACCGTACCGACAGCACCTTCTGCATTTCCGGAGTTGGTGGGCTGCATATCCAGAAAATCGTCACACGAAGTGAATGTAAAGGCACCAAGTATCACAAGTGCCAATAAATGATATATCTTTTTCATTGTTAGTTCCTCCAGTTCATTAAAATTTCAATTCAACGCCAACGACAAACGTTTTTCCGATAGGGGTTTCCCAACCACGTGTGCCGTATTCGCTCACTTCGGGGTCTGCCTCCTTGTATTTGGCTATTGTCCAAAGGTTGCTGGCAGTGAAGAAAAGGCGGGCATTCTCGATGAAAGCCTTGCGGGTCATGGCTTTGGGTAGCGTATAGGCCAATGAGAGATTCTTCAAGCGCAGATAACTGGCATTGAACAAGTGGCGGCTGCTGTATTGTTGCGGGTCATCGAGGTCTACACCTTCGATACGGGGCTCTGTACCGTTCGTATGGTCTGGCGTCCAAAGGTTGTTGTAGTAGCTTTTAGCACGGATACGCTCCCAATAATAACCGTCGTCGGCCACATCCATGTAGGCTCCATCGTACAAGTCTCCTCCTATCTTATAGGTAAAGCCCAACGAAAGGGCTATGCCTTTGTAGGAGACCGAGGTATTGATGCCCCCATACACTTTGGGAACGGCATTGCCGATGATGGTGTAGTTGGCATTGTTATAGTCATAAGTAGCTCCGCGTCCGTTATACTCAAAATCTCCGGCCTTGCCATTCTTGGGGTCATTTACATAGTAGACGTTCTTGCCGTTGGTCTTGTCCACACCTGCCCATTCGTATCCATAGAAAGCCAACGTGGACTGACCTTCCCGGTATACATATTGCGCACGGCTGTCGCTACTGGTGGGGTCGTACCAGATAATGTCCGCACCGCCATACAACTCTTTCACCTCAGAACGGAGGAAGGTTGCGTTGACACCGGCACTCCATAACCATCCTTTACTATCAATGATGTCACCACTCAACTCCACCTCTACCCCATGGTTGTTGATGCATCCTACGTTCCGCAACGTAGAGGAAAATCCCGTAACCATCGAAATGGGAACATCCTGGAGCAGGTTCTTCGAATCACGGTTGAAGTATTCTACCGTACCGCGCAGACGCTGACCGAAGAAGCCGAAGTCGATACCCACATTCGTGTTGTAGCTCGTCTCCCAAGACAGCTTGTCATTGGTGACGGTAGTGATTGTACCGCCCGGGTTACCCATGTACTTACTGGTATAGCTCATCAAGCTCATATAGCCGTAATTGTCCGAAGGCAGCGTACCGTTAATACCATAAGAGGCACGTACACGCAGGTTGCTCAGGAAAGAATATTTGCTCATAAAACCCTCGCGCATGATGTTCCACGCTCCTGCCACTGACCAGAAGTTTCCCCAACGTTCCTGCTTGCTGAGCCGGGAAGAACCGTCGCGGCGGTAAGAACCGGAAATGAAGTAGCGTTCATCGTAATTATAATCCAACTTGGAGAGCACGGACACCATCGAGTTTCCCCAGGAATATCCGGCAGAAGTCTGCGTTCCGGCAGTAGAAACTGTATGAATGGTGCTGACCGCAAGATTGCTTCCTGTGGCACGCACATAGTCTGTCTTGTTCTTCTCCGCTTCGAAACCCACCATGGTGCCAACTGTGTGTTTGTCGAAGGTGCCGGTATAATTGGCGGTAGTGGAGGTAACCATCTTCTCGTATGTAGTACGGTATTCGTTGACATTCCCATTGTCTGCCGAGCCTTTATAGTGATTGGCACTGTAATAGATATAGTCTTTTACAGTAGTATTGTCGTAAGAGTAGATAGAACGAAGGTCCAGGCCCGGCATCAGATGCAGGGTGAGCGTCTCCGCAGCTATGATTTTGGTACTGGTAGAACCGTTCTCCCACTCTTTGTCATAATAAAGCCCATTGTAGGCGTAGCTACCGTAACGTTCGGTCCAGAGCTCGCCGGTCTTGTAATCAGTGGGCCAGTAGAGTCCCCACAGCAAGTTACGGGTCTGCATGAAGTAATTACTGCCCGTGTTGCGTGTATCATTATAACCGCTTTTCTTGGTACGCGCCAGGCTGGCATTGGTGGTCAGTTCAAGGAATTTCCCCACCTTCTGGGTGAGGTTCAGGCGACCGGAAACACGGTCGAAGCTGTTCATCTTCAAACGTCCTTCGTCCTGGGTATAGGAAAGGGAAGTGTAATAGTTGGTATTCTGCGTAGCACCGCTGACGGACATATCGTAGGTCTGGTAAATGGCGGTACGGAAATATGCCTTGTCCCAATCGTAGTATTTGCCTCCACGCCCGGAGTTGTCGTACTCAAGGATATTGACGTTCTCGTAAGCTCCCGTACCATTTGTGGTAAATTGGTAGCCATGTTTGTTGAAACGGCTGTTCAACTGGCCTATGGCATAGGCTGCCGCCTTTTCGTCCGTTTCGCCCTTACCACTTGTACGGGCATCGTGAAATACGGTGTAGAGCATATTCACATTCTCCTGTACGCTGGCCGTTTCATAGTTGTCCGTTGCCCAGCAGGGCGTGAAGCCCACTTCGGCTTTCAGCGTCACCACCGGCTTGCCAATCTGTCCTTTTTTGGTAGTAATCAGAATGACGCCGTTTGCCGCACGCGACCCATAAAGCGAGCTGGCCGCCGCATCTTTCAATACAGAAATAGATTCGATGTCTTCCGGGTTCAACGTATTCATGATGTTGTTGGTAGAATAGAGCTCACCGCTCATCTGCCCCGTATTGCCCGAAGAGACCGGAACACCGTCCACTACATACAACGGTTCATTCCCGGCATTCATAGAACCTATGCCACGGATGCGGATGGCCGGTGCGGAACCCGCCTGGCCGGAATTATTCGTCAGTTGCAAGCCCGCCACTTTACCGTTCAACGCGTTTTCAAAGCTGGTCGTCGGAATGTCTTTCAGCGCATCCGCTTTCACTAAAGAAGCCGAACCTGCATAGCTGCTCTTTTTGGCCGTGCCGTAAGCCACCACCATCACTTCATCCAGCAGTTCCGAATCCGATTTCAGCACCACCTTCATAGCAGGCTTTATGGCAGCTTCTACTTTCTGCATACCTACAAAAGAGACAATCACTGTCTTTGCCGTGCCCGGCACATTCAAGATTGTAAATTTACCTTCGATATCGGTCACGGCCCCCAGCGTTGTACCCTTCACCAATACCGATGCCCCAATAATCGGCTCATTGTTGTCCTCGGCAAATACTGTTCCCGAGACCGTAGACGTCTGAGCCATCACTCCCGCCCCCATAACCAGGCAGACAATGATTAACAAGAAGAATTTCTTTCTCATGCTTCTCTTCCTTAAAATTAGTCAATCAAAACACTTTTTAATATCCAAACGTTGCAAAGGTATGTATCTTTTTCAAAAAGAAAAGCAATAGTATTCAAAAAGCTTCATTTTGATTGTATTTTAAGCTAAACACAAGCAATATGTCTATAGCCTAAGCATTCCAAGCAATAAGTATGATGCTGGATACGGAAATATAAGCAATGCCAAAGAAGATATATCCGGATTTTAAGATATGACACGTCCCGGCATACAACTTTTTTCGTAACTTTGCACAGTTTTAAAATACACTGAACGAATGGAGTTTAAGTATGACGTTATTGTAATCGGCGCCGGACACGCAGGATGCGAAGCCGCTGCCGCTGCTGCAAACCTGGGTTCGAAGACTTGTCTTATCACAATGGATATGAACAAAATCGGACAGATGAGTTGTAACCCGGCAGTGGGAGGCATCGCCAAAGGACAGATAGTACGCGAAATAGACGCCTTGGGAGGATATATGGGATTGGTGACAGACCAGACAGCCATACAGTTCCGTATACTGAACCGTTCCAAAGGTCCCGCTATGTGGAGTCCGCGCGCGCAGTGCGACCGCAACAAATTCATCTGGGCATGGAGAGAGATACTGGAAAATATCCCCAACCTGCATATCTGGCAGGATACCGTGCAGGAAATCCTCGTTGAAAACGGTGAGATTACGGGAGTAGTCACATTATGGGGAGTAACGTTCCATGCCAAATGTGTAGTACTCACCGCAGGAACTTTCCTCAATGGACTGATGCACGTGGGACGTACCATGCTTCCAGGCGGACGTATGGCAGAACCTGCATCCTACCAATTAACCGAATCCATCGCAAAGCATGGCATCACCTTTGGACGCATGAAGACGGGAACCCCCGTACGCATAGATGGACGCAGCGTGCATTATGAGGATATGGAAATCCAAGACGGAGAATGTGACTTCCACAAGTTCTCGTTCATGGACACTCATGTACGCCATTTGAAACAGCTCCCTTGCTGGACCTGCTTCACCAACGAAGAAGCACACCGCATCCTGCAGGAAGGTCTGCCGGATTCTCCCCTTTTCAACGGACAAATCCAAAGTATCGGCCCACGTTATTGCCCCAGTATAGAAACCAAGATTGTGACTTTCCCCGACAAACCGCAGCACCAGCTTTTCCTGGAGCCCGAAGGGGAAACAACCCAAGAGCTCTACTTGAATGGATTCTCTTCTTCATTGCCCATGGACATCCAGATTGCAGCATTGAAAAAGATACCGGCATTCAGAGATTTGGTCATCTACCGCCCGGGCTATGCCATCGAATACGACTTCTTTGACCCCACCCAACTGAAACATACGCTGGAAACGAAGAATATAAAGAATCTGTTCTTTGCCGGACAAGTAAACGGAACAACCGGTTACGAGGAAGCTGCCGGACAAGGAATCATGGCTGGCATCAACGCCCACATCAATTGCCACGGCGGAGAGCCGTTCACCCTTGCAAGGGATGAAGCATATATCGGCGTTTTAATCGACGATTTGGTAACAAAAGGCGTGGACGAGCCTTACCGTATGTTTACTTCCCGTGCCGAATATCGCATCCTGCTCCGTATGGATGATGCGGACATGCGACTCACGGAAAAAGCCTGGAAGCTGGGACTCGTCAAGGAAGAGCGGTACAAGCTGCTGACAGAAAAACGTGAAGCCGTGAACTGGATTATAGACTTCGCGCGGAATTACTCGATGAAACCGGCATTAATCAATCCGGTATTGGAGCAGCTCGGCACTACTCCACTGCGCCAGGGATGCAAATTGATAGATTTGATAAACCGTCCGCAGATAACGATTGAGAACATTGCCGAACACGTCAGTGCCTTTAAACGAGAACTGGATAAAATATCCGATAGAAAGGAAGAAATTGTAGAAGCTGCAGAAATACTCATCAAGTACGAGGGATACATCGGGCGCGAACGGATTATTGCGGATAAGTTGGCAAGATTGGAAAGCATCAAGATAAAAGGTAAGTTTGACTATAATTCCATTCAATCCCTTTCCACCGAAGCCAGACAGAAGCTGATGAAGATAGATCCGGAAACAATAGCCCAAGCGAGTCGGATTCCGGGAGTATCTCCGAGCGACATCAACGTGCTACTGGTACTTTGCGGACGATAGAACGCAAAGTTCCACGTGAAACAAAGAATTCAATAAACCTATTAAATAACTGATTATGAGCAAAGAAACGCTTGCCAAAAGCATCCGGGAAATACCCGACTTCCCCATTCCGGGAATTCTATTCTACGATGTAACTACCTTGTTCAAGGAACCTGCTGCCCTGCAGGAGCTCTCGGACACACTGTACGAGATGTATAAGGACAAAGGAATAACCAAAGTAGTGGGTATAGAATCAAGAGGTTTCATTATGGGCCCCATTCTCGCCACCAGACTGGGAGCAGGCTTCGTTCCTATCCGCAAGCCGGGAAAACTTCCTGCAGAAACCATCGAAGAGAGCTATGAGAAAGAATATGGCAAAGACACCGTGCAGATGCACAAGGATGCCATCAATGAAGACGATGTAGTATTGCTACACGACGACTTGCTGGCAACCGGTGGAACAATGGAAGCCGCCTGCAAACTGGTGAAACAGATGAACCCCAAGAAAGTGTATGTAAACTTCATCATCGAGCTGAAAGAGCTTCATGGCAAGGATGTGTTTGGAGATGATGTGGAAGTGGAGGCTGTGCTGTCGCTTTAGCCATTTCATATTTCACCACAGATTACACAGATTAACACAGATTATTTATCCACCACAAAACACAGTTTTATCGAAGAGAAATCTGCGCTAATCTGTGTAATCTGTGGTGAAACGTCGGTATTATGGAAGAACTCAGAACTAACGACTACCTCAAAGGGATTGTATCCAACCTTCCCGAAAGTCCCGGTATTTACCAATATCTGAATACCGAAGGGACTATTATATATGTAGGAAAGGCAAAGAATCTGAAGCGAAGAGTGTCTTCCTACTTCAACCGGGAGCACGAACCGGGAAAGACGAGGGTGCTGGTCAGCAAGATTGCAGATATCCGATATATCGTGGTGAATACGGAAGAAGACGCGCTATTGCTGGAAAACAATCTTATCAAGAAATACAAGCCTCGCTACAACGTACTGTTGAAAGACGACAAGACGTATCCCAGCATCTGCGTGCAGAACGAATACTTTCCACGTGTATTCAGAACCCGGAAGATAATCCGTAACGGTTCCTCCTATTATGGCCCTTACAGCCATATACCTTCCATGTACGCATTACTCGACCTCATCAAGCATCTGTACCCTTTGCGTACATGCCACCTGAACCTCTCTCCGGAAAACATACGTGCCGGAAAGTTCAATGTTTGCCTGGAATACCACATCAAGAACTGTGCAGGACCTTGCATCGGGAAGCAAAGCCAGGAAGAGTATCTGAAAAACATCGCTGAAATCAAGGAAATACTCAAAGGGAATACCCAGGAGATAGAACGGATGCTTTTCCAGCAAATGCAGGAACTGGCAGCCGAAATGAAGTTTGAAGAAGCACAGAAGATAAAGAAGAAATACCTGCTGCTGGAAAACTACCGGGCGAAATCGGAAGTGGTAAGCAACGTGCTGCACAATATCGACGTGTTCTCCATCGAGGAAGACAGCGATGAAAAGTCCGCTTTTGTCAACTACCTGCACATTACGAACGGTGCCATCAACCAGGCTTTCACCTTTGAATACAAGAAACGATTGAATGAGAGCAAAGAAGAACTGCTCTCTCTCGGCATCATCGAAATGCGGGAAAGATACAAGAGCCTTTCTCGTGAAATCATCGTGCCTTTTGAGCTGGATATGGAGCTGAAAGATGTCGTCTTTACCATTCCGCAACGGGGAGACAAAAAGAAACTGCTGGAACTCTCCATCCTCAATGTGAAGCAGTACAAAGCCGACCGCCTGAAGCAAGCCGAAAAGCTGAATCCGGAGCAACGGACCGTGCGCCTGCTGAAAGAGATACAGCAAGAGCTGCACCTGGACCGCCTGCCCATGCAGATAGAATGTTTCGACAACTCCAACATCCAGGGTTCCGACCCCGTGGCCGGGTGCGTGGTCTTCGTCAAGGGGAAACCTTCCAAGAAGGATTACCGCAAGTACAATATCAAGACCGTAGAGGGACCGGATGACTATGCCTCCATGAAAGAGGTCGTAAAACGGCGCTATCAGCGCGCTATAGAAGAGAAAGCACCCCTGCCCGACCTTCTTATCACCGACGGCGGAAAAGGGCAAATGAGCGCCGTAAAAGAGGCGATAGACGAGCTTGGCCTGAACATCCCCATCGCCGGACTTGCCAAAGATGGCAAACACCGCACTTCCGAGCTATTGTATGGCTACCCTCCCCAGACCATCGGATTGAAACAGAACACCCCCCTCTTCCGACTGCTGACGCAGATTCAAGATGAAGTGCACCGCTTCGCCATTACCTTCCACCGCGACAAGCGCAGCAAACGGCAGATTGCCTCCGCACTGGACGAGATAAAAGGTATCGGTGAAAAGACAAAAAGCACGTTGCTCAAGGAGTTCAAAAGCGTGAAGCGTATCCGCGAAGCATCTGCCGAGGAGCTTGCCGCCGTGGTGGGAGAAGCGAAAGCCAAAATCATCCAGACCTATTTCTCAGAGAAATAATGACTGATAAATCAGCCTGCAGAGCCATGCACACAACGAATTAATTCGTAACTTTGTCCCCTCAAAAAGACAAGAACAACATGAGAGTAGTGATACAACGTGCCGGACACGCTTCCGTCACCATCAACGGAACCTGCAAAGCCTCCATTGGAAAGGGCCTCATGATACTCGTAGGCATCGAAGAATCCGATGGAAAAGAAGATATCGACTGGCTTTGCAAGAAGATAGTCAACCTGCGCATTTTCGATGACGAAAACGGCGTAATGAACAAATCCATTCTTGAAGCAGACGGCGAGATACTGGTTATCAGCCAGTTCACCCTCCACGCCTCCACCAAGAAAGGCAACCGTCCCTCCTACATACGGGCAGCACGGCCGGAAATATCCGTCCCACTGTACGAACAATTCTGCCGGGAACTGAGTTTAGCATTAGGTAAAGAAATAGGTACCGGCGAATTTGGTGCCGATATGAAAGTAGAACTGATGAACGATGGTCCCGTGACCATCTGTATAGATACAAAAAACAAGGAATAATGACGTTAGAAGAAGCACAGAAACAAGTGGATTCCTGGATAAAGGAATACGGAGTGCGCTATTTCAGCGAACTCACCAATATGGCGATACTGACCGAAGAAGTGGGCGAACTCGCCCGCGTCATGGCACGCAAGTATGGCGACCAATCCTTCAAGAAAGGAGAAAAAGACAATCTCGACGATGAGATGGCAGATGTTCTTTGGGTACTTCTCTGCCTTGCGAACCAGACCGGAGTGAACCTGACAGACGCCTTCTGCCGCAACTTCGAGAAGAAAACCAGACGTGACCAGACAAGACATATCAATAACCCTAAATTGAAAGACCATGGAGAAGAATGAGCCTACCCAGAGTAAGTATGACGCCGCCCTGGCAAAGTACAACACCCAACTGGATGATGCGGAAATAGCTGCACAAGCTGCCAGAATCATTGCAGAGAAAGTGCCGGCAAACAACACGCCGGAGGTAAAGAAATTCCTTTTCAACTGCATTGACCTCACCACACTGAACAGTACGGACAGCGACGAAAGCGTCATGAAATTCACCCAGAAAGTGAATAAATTCGACGAAGAGTTCCCCGACCTGAAGAATGTGGCAGCCATCTGTGTATACCCCAATTTTGCAGAAGTCGTAAAAGACACGCTGGAAGTGGAAGATGTAAAAATAGCTTGTGTATCAGCAGGTTTCCCCTCCTCCCAGACTTTCATTGAAGTGAAAGTGGCAGAAACTGCCATGGCACTGATGGAAGGCGCCGATGAAATAGACATCGTTATTTCGGTGGGCAAGTTCCTGGCGGGAGACTATGAAGGCATGTGCGAGGAGATACAAGAACTCAAAGCAACCTGCAAAGAGCACCACATGAAGGTAATCCTCGAAACCGGAGCTTTGAAGACGGCTTCGAACATCAAAAAAGCATCCATCCTTTCCATGTATTCGGGTGCCGATTTCATCAAGACTTCCACCGGCAAGCAGCAGCCTGCCGCCACGCCGGAGGCCGCCCTGGTTATGTGCCAGACCATCAAGGAATATCACGAGCTGACGGGTATCAAGGTAGGCTTTAAGCCCGCAGGAGGAATCAACTGCGTGAACGATGCACTGATTTATTACACCATCGTCAAGGAAGTGCTCGGCGAAGAATGGCTGAACAACGAGCTGTTCCGTCTGGGAACCAGTCGTCTTGCCAACCTGCTGCTTTCGGAAATCAAGGGTGAAGAGATGAAATTCTTCTAAGAGAAAGCTGTATTTACCTATAAATAAAGCCTGATGGAGTGGGTTCCATCAGGCTTTCTCATATTATCAACCGGAAACAGTTCCGTCATTTTTCCCGCTCTACCACATAATCCAGATACCCGGCTAGCGCTACTTTTACCTCCGTATCGGGCAAAGAAGCCAGCAAAGAAAGAGCCTTTTCCTTATAGTCATACATCACTTGCGAAGCATACTCTATACCACCATTCTGCTTGGTAAATTCGATTAAATGGGCTATTTCGCCAGGCGTTGCCTCCCCATTCTTTATCTTTACGGCAATTTCTTCCGCTGTTTTATCCTTCACGGTATTGAGCACATGAAGCGCAGGTAGAGTCAACTTCCCCTCCACCATATCATTTCCGGTAGGTTTGCCTATTTCCTTGCTCTCGGAGTAATCGAAAATATCATCCTTTATCTGAAAACAAAGCCCGATATATTCACCGAACAGACGCGCAGATTCCGCCTTTTCATCGCTGGCTCCCACCGAGAGAGCGCCCGCCTTCGTACAAGCTGCAAAGAGCACGGCCGTCTTCTTGCGGATAACGTCGAAATAGACTTCCTCGGAGAAATGGAGATTGCTGACGTTGGAAAGCTGCAGAAGTTCACCATCTGCCAAATCCTGCCCCAGGCAGGAGACGATGTCGATAATGTCATGGTTACGGGTCATGCCCACTTGCACCAACGCTGTTGCAAGCAGATAATCGCCTGCCAGTACGGCTACTTTATTATTGAAAATGGCATTAACGGAGAGTTGTCCACGGCGTTCAGTACTTTCGTCCACTACATCATCGTGCACAAGGCTGGCATTATGAAGAAGTTCCAACGCAACCGCAGCATGCAGGGTTGCAGGACATACCTTGCCAAAAAGCTTCGCAGCCAGAAGCACCAGAATGGGGCGCATCATCTTCCCGTTCTTCTGCCGGATATGCGCAATTACGCTGTTCAGCAAAAGGTTGGAACTGGAGAGAGTACTTTCAAAAAGCTTCTTGAAGTCCTCCAATTCCTCAGAAATCGGAGATTTTATCAATGATGAGTTGTCCATGCATCGCTATTTGCCTACAAAAATAGTAATAAAACGGTTAATACGGTATTTTTTTGTACTTTTACCATGAAAAAAAGGATTAAATGTATGAATTCAATCGATAAACTGTTTTTGCTCGATGCCTATGCACTGATATATCGAGCCTATTACGCGTTCATCAAGAACCCGAGAATCAATTCAAAAGGATTCAACACTTCGGCCATTCTGGGCTTTGTAAACACCCTGGAAGAAGTGCTCAAAAAAGAGAATCCCACACACATAGGAGTAGCCTTCGACCCGTCGGGCCCCACCTTCCGCCACGAGGCCTACGAGCAATACAAGGCACAGCGCGAGGAGACACCCGAGGCCATCCGCCTTTCCGTACCTATTATAAAGGACATCATCCGCGCCTACCGCATTCCCATCCTCGAAGTATCCGGCTACGAAGCCGACGACGTGATAGGCACGCTCGCCACCGAAGCCGGACGGCAGGGCATCACCACCTATATGATGACTCCCGACAAGGACTACGGGCAACTGGTATCGGACCGCGTCTTCATGTACCGCCCCAAGCACACCGGCGGATTCGAAGTGATGGGTACCGAAGAAGTAAAAACCAAGTTCAACATACAGACCACCGAGCAGGTCATCGACATGCTGGGACTGATGGGTGATGCTTCCGACAACATCCCCGGCTGTCCGGGTGTGGGCGAGAAAACCGCACAGAAACTGATTGCCGAATTCGGCAGCATCGAAAATCTGCTGGAGCATACCGACCAGCTGAAAGGCGCACTGAAAACGAAAGTGGAGACCAACCGCGAGATGATTACCTTCTCCAAATTCCTTGCCACCATCAAAACAGATGTTCCCATTCAGCTCGACATGGATTCGCTCGTCCGCGAAGAACCGAACGAAGAAGAACTCCGCAAGATTTTCGAGGAGTTGGAATTCCGCACACTCATCGACCGGGTACTCAAAAAGGGAAGCGGCAATTCGTCCTCCCCTACTCCAACCTCTCCGGTACCCGACCTCTTTGCCGGGACTCTGTTTGCCCAGCCGCAAACCTCCACTCCCGAAAACAGCGCCCCGATTCAAGGCGATTTGTTTGCAAATTTTGCGGGCGAGGGGACGGGCGTTTCTGAAAATTCAAACCTGACGCGGTTAGAAATGCTCGATATAGACTACCAACTCATTGATACAGAAGATAAAAGAGCAGAAATTATTCAAAAGTTACTTACAAGCGAAATTCTCTCAATAGATACCGAGACTACCGGAACCGAGCCAATGGACGCCGAACTTGTAGGAATGAGCTTCAGTGATGCCGAAAACCGTGCATACTACGTACCCGTTCCCGCCGAACGAGAGGAAGTCTTAAAAATTGTAAACGAATTCCGTCCCCTCTTCGAAAACGAGAAATCCATGAAGGTGGGACAAAATATCAAGTACGATATGATTATCCTCCAAAATTACGGCGTCCAGGTGAAAGGCAAACTTTTCGACACCATGCTTGCCCACTACGTGCTTCAACCCGAACTGCGACACAACATGGACTATCTGGCGGAAATCTACCTGCACTACCAGACCATCCACATCGATGAGCTAATTGGAGCGCGAGGCAAAAACCAAAAGAACATGCGCGACCTTCCGCCCGAAGATGTCTACCGTTATGCCTGCGAGGATGCGGACGTCACCCTCAAACTGAAAAACGTGCTGGAAAAGGAACTGAAGGAGCAAGGTGCCGAACATCTGTTCTACGAAATAGAAATGCCGCTCGTGCCCGTACTTGTCAATATAGAGAGCAACGGAGTGCTGCTCGACACGGAAGCCTTGAAGCAATCGTCCCAACACTTCACCGTCCGTCTGCAGGAGATTGAGAAGGAAATCTACGAGATGGCTGGCGAAACATTCAACATCAGCTCCGCCAAGCAGGTAGGCGAAGTGCTCTTCGACAAGCTGAAAATCGTGGAGAAGGCCAAAAAGACCAAGACCGGACAATACGTCACTTCCGAAGAGGTGCTGCAGAGCTACCGCAGCAAGCACGACATCATCGGAAAGATACTGGAATACCGTGGACTGAAGAAGCTGCTGAGCACCTATATAGATGCCCTACCCCAGCTCATCAACCCGCGCACGGGACGCATCCACACCTCCTTCAACCAGGCGGTGACCGCTACCGGACGCCTCAGCTCCAGCAATCCCAACCTGCAGAACATCCCCATCCGCGACGAAGACGGAAAGGAAATCCGCAAGGCGTTCATCCCCGACACCGGCTGCGAGTTCTTCTCTGCCGACTACTCGCAGATAGAGCTGCGCATCATGGCACACCTCAGCGAAGATAAGAACATGATAGACGCCTTCCTCAGCGGACACGACATCCACGCCGCCACCGCTGCCAAGATATATAAGATAGACATAAACGACGTAACCGCCGACATGCGCCGCAAGGCAAAAACGGCAAACTTCGGCATCATCTACGGCATCTCCGTCTTCGGGCTTGCCGAACGCATGGGCGTTTCCCGCCAAGAAGCCAAAGAGCTGATAGACGGCTACTTTGAAACCTACCCGCAAGTGAAGGAGTATATGGACAAAAGCATCCGGGTGGCACGCGAGCAAGGTTACGTGGAAACCATCTTCCACCGCAAGCGCTTCCTGCCGGACATCAACTCAAGAAACGGGGTGGTACGGGGCTATGCCGAACGGAATGCCATCAACGCCCCCATCCAGGGAAGTGCCGCCGACATCATAAAAGTAGCGATGGCACACATCTATCAGCGCTTCCAAGCTTACAATCTGAAAGCAAAGATGATTTTGCAGGTCCATGACGAACTAAATTTCAGCGTTCCAGAGGCAGAAAAAGAGCTTGTACAGAAAATCGTAATCGAAGAGATGGAGCAGGCATATCGCATGTACGTACCCCTGAAAGCCGATTGTGGGTGGGGAAACAACTGGTTGCAGGCACACTAAACAGCCCAATAACTTTATTTAACTTACAATCAGAAAGCAACAGAAGCAATCCTTTCCAAATACAGTTTGCTCATCAGAATATCCGGCGACCTCACTGCCGGATATTTTTTATTCACCAATCTTGCCAAAAGGAAAGCATACCGAAACCCTCACTACTGACATATTGATAAAATTTAATCCAATATTTATATTTATGTCAATTTAATACGTACCTTTGCAGCGAAATCAATGATATATTGATAGAAAATAGAAAGTTAAACTAAAAAAGACATAAAACCATGAAAGCAAAAGTATCTTTAAAAACAGTGATTGTTTCAGCACTTCTCTTAGTTTGCGGATTAAATGCCTCAGCCGACAATAAGAGCAACCTCATTTACAATTCGGAAGAAGTAAATGGCATGAAGGTGGCAGAGACCGTATACAAGATGGACGGAAACACGCTTGCCAACTATATGAAGTACAATTATAAGTACGACGACCAGAACCGCATGACGGAAAGCGAAGCCCTGAAATGGAACAGCACCAAGAATACATGGGGCAAGGACATGTGCATCCGCTATGCATACCAAGGCAAGACGATGACTACCACATACTACAAATGGAACAACAAGAAAGGCGAATACATACTGGTTCCCGAGATGACAGTAATCATGGACAACCCTAACATGTAATTGACAAACTCTCTCTTAAAGTAAGAAATCTTATTCCTAACAACAATAACCGAAACCTTTCATAAAAGAGCCGGAATGATTCGCACATTCCGGCTCTTTTATTATATCTTCGCCTCCTAAAAAGGAATGCCACATGATACCCGAGACCCTCATTACCTACATCGAGACAGCAATCATTCCCCGGTACAAGGAGTTTGACAAGGCACACAACCTCTCACACGTCCGTACCGTCATCGAAGAAAGCCTTGCCCTCGCCCGGCAATATCCCGAAGCGGACGAACGCCTGGCATACGTCATTGCCGCCTACCATGACACGGGACTGTGCCGCGACCGCGCCACCCACCACCTTGTCTCCGGCGAGATACTGATGGCGGACTCCACCCTGCGGCAATGGTTCTCCGACACGGAAATCCTCCTCATGAAAGAAGCCGTAGAGGACCACCGGGCCTCTACAGACCACGAACCTCGTAGCATCTACGGCAAGATTGTTGCCGAAGCGGACCGTATCATCGACCCGGACATCACCCTGCGCCGCACCGTGCAGTACGGATTGAAACAGAATCCTGCCGCCGACAAGGAGTGGCACTACCAGCGGTTCCATCAGCATCTCATGGCAAAATATGCACCTGGCGGTTATCTGAAGCTCTGGTTTCCCGAGGGGAAGAATGCGGAACAGCTGAAGAAGCTCCAAGCCATTATCGCAGACGAAGGACAGCTGCGGCAAGTTTTCAACCGAATATTCGAGGAGGAAAAGTAATAGCGGTATCAATGAAGCATATGCCCCATTTCATTTCCGACTATGGAAACGGTTTGTTTCCTATAATGGAACAGAGTGTTCTCTATAAGGAAACAAAGTGTTTCCTATAACGGAACAAATCGTTTTATCCCGTCGAAACAAGTCGTTTCATACAAGAGAAACAATCTGTTCCGACGGGGTGTAACAAAGTGTTCAGTGCTGTGAACTAATACAATAGCTCTATTTAGAAGGTCTCACAAGATAAGTATCCGCCTCCATAAGTATAAAGACTTATGGGCGTGCCAACATGAGGAAATCATAAAACTCACAGATGGACTGGCCTTCGGTCTCTGATTCGAAGACAAAGAAGAGCGGCTGCTTTCCCTTATGCAGCTTTGCCGGAATAGAGAGCGAAGCATAGAACTCCCTGCAAGTGCTGCCAGCCTTCACATTCACAAGTCCTATCTCTACACCGCCTTTTGTTGTCCAAGGGCTACCCAGCATGATGCGGATGCGCCCATCGGTATCTTCAGCCTTCAACCTTAACTGCATCTGCAAAGACTTATCTCGCGGAACGGCATTCATATTCAAGTATTTATATCCTACAATCGACCCACTTGTGTTATTCACCACCGGAGCGAACGGGATTTTGTGGTTGTTATCGCCGGCATAGGGATTATTATCCCGGTACACAGGCCGGATATAAGACCCCGTATACACATAATGGGGATAGACCTCTTTGATTCCTCCGGGATTGGTGTGCCAACAAGCCAGCCCGGCCGAGATGCGCTGCATAGGATTGAGCCCTTCAAGAAGGAAGCCTTCAGAATTGAACTCTCCGCGTGAAATCACGACTTTCCCGCCTTTTCCTTTTTCCACCTTTACATCAATGGCCGACACCAT
Source organism: Bacteroides sp. AF25-38AC (assembly GCF_003602995.1). NCBI lineage: Bacteria > Pseudomonadati > Bacteroidota > Bacteroidia > Bacteroidales > Bacteroidaceae > Bacteroides > Bacteroides sp. AF25-38AC. The sequence goes on from NZ_QTMD01000003.1 coordinate 152,092, forward strand.
AGCTTGGCGTGCATAGCAATCGGTACCTATCTGGCGATGATAGAACACGTACCATTGCTCACCTATCTTGCAGATACTGCCATGCGTATTTCCACCGGGCATGGCCGAAGCTATCACATTGCCTTTTTCATCATATTCGCGCGCCCGCGCATCGATGATTGTCCCACCATAAGTCCACGGGCCCAAGGGATGCTTGCTGTAGGCATAGGCCAACGTATAGTTGCTGGCGTTGGGCAGGCCATCTTCACCCTCAGCGGTAGTACGGCTATAGATAAACACATATTTATCCTCAATCTTGCGGATAGAAGATGCCTCAAAGAAGCGGAATATACCTTCCTGCCGATAGCCTGAAATCATATTCTCCACCACTTCGGTACCGGGCTTTACCGTGCACATGGTAGCAGGGTCCAACTCCGCGCCATGCGAAATGCCAAATCCCCAATAACCATACACGCGTCCATCATCATCAACAAACACTGCGGGGTCGAATCCCAAACAGCCGAAAGTCTCACGAGGACGTTCCTTGTTCCAATTGCATACCGTAAACGGACCATCGGGACGGTCGCTTTTGGCAATCATGGAATTGCGTCCACTACCTTGATTATTCGGAAAGAGGTAGTAAGTTTTCTTACCATCGGCATCGGTAGTTACTGTCACGTCAGGGGCAAAAAGCACGTCGTCGGTTCCATCAGCATTCAGTTTATACAGCTCGGGCGACTCATTGACTTTAAATATCACGCCGTCATATCTCCAACGGGTCAGGTCCTCTATGGGTGCCGACCACACCACTTGGTCACGTCCGCAATACATCCACTTGAGATTGTCGTGCGAACCATAAATATAGACACGGTACTTGCCGGGACAGTCAGGATCCTCAAACACATAGGGCTCACCATCAGGAATAAATTCCCAAAGCGGCAGATAAGGATTCTGTGCAGATAATGTAAAAGACAAGCTGATGAGACATGATAAAATCATCAGAATTTTTCTTACTTTGTTTTTCATAATCGCATTGATTTATAGAATGATACTTAAATTATAATTGCGACAAAACTATCAATTTATCGTTTCATCGTCATGCTTTTAATGCAAATTAACACGTTCAATACGAATTTCTAAATACCGTTCCGGCGGCTCTCCCATCTCCTCCTTTCTTCGTTGGTGTATGCAAAAATCAGCTATTTTTCAGTAAGTTTGTCCGGTTTGCACTATCTTTGCTAAAAAAAGCGAAGATAGGCTGCACCTCAGCATAAAAAATGAACGAGTTCATTTTATTCTGCATTCGGTTTGCACTATCTTTGCATCCAATTAACTGAACAATAACTAAAAAAACAAGATAACACTATGGCATTAAAAGCTGGTATCGTGGGCCTTCCCAACGTAGGAAAATCCACTCTTTTCAACTGCTTGAGCAGCGCAAAGGCACAAGCGGCAAACTTCCCGTTCTGTACAATCGACGCCCAAATGGGACAAGTGTCCGTACCCGACGAACGACTGACGAAGCTCGCCGAGCTGGTTCACCCGGGGCGTATCGTACCTGCCGTGTGCGACATCGTAGACATTGCCGGACTGGTGAAGGGCGCCAGCAAAGGTGAAGGACTCGGCAACCAGTTCTTGGGCAACATCCGCGAGTGCGACGCCATCATTCACGTGCTGCGCTGCTTCGACAACGGCAACATCGTCCACGTGGACGGTTCGGTGAACCCCGTGCGCGACAAGGAAATCATCGACACAGAGCTGCAACTGAAGGACCTCGACACGGTGGAAAACCGCATCAAGCGTGTAGAGAAGATTGCCAAAGTGGGTGGCGACAAGGCGGCAAAGATAGAGTACGAACTCCTGCTCCGCTACAAGGATGCCCTGGAACAAGGACAAAGCGCCCGCACCGTCATCCCACAGAACGACGACGAGGAACAATGTGCCAAGCAGATGTTCCTGCTCACCACCAAACCCGTGCTCTACGTCTGCAACGTGGATGACGTCAGTGCCGCCAGCGGCAACCAGTACGTAGAGCAGGTGCGTGAAGCCATCAAGGGTGAGGATGCGGAACTCATCATCATCTCCGCCCAGACCGAGGCCGACATCGCCGAACTGGAGACATACGAAGAAAAGCAGATGTTCCTCGAAGACCTGGGACTGAAAGAAAGCGGCTGCAACCGTTTGATTAAAGCTATCTACAGCCTGCTGAACCTCGAAACCTTCATCACTGCCGGAGAGATGGAAGTAAAAGCATGGACCTATCGCAAGGGCTGGAAGGCTCCACAATGCGCCGGCGTTATCCATACGGATTTTGAAAAGGGATTCATCCGGGCAGAGGTCATCAAGTATGAGGATTATATCAAGTACGGCAGCGAAGCCGCCGTGCGCGAAGCCGGAAAGCTGGGTGTGGAAGGCAAGGAATACGTGGTGCAGGATGGGGACATTATGCACTTCAGGTTCAATGTGTAATGACATTCATTCCAGATGGCAATGTACTTTCTTTGTACATTGCCATTTTCTAATAAACTCCATACAATAACAATACTGTGAAACAGATTATCTTCCTTTTATTCCTATTGTTCTGTACTGCCGTTTATGCACAACAGCAAGACTCAGTAACCATTCACGGACGGGTGACTGATTACAACGGACAGCCGATAGACAGTGCCAGCGTCTGGTGGCAAAACCCGCAGTTCAATGACATCATAGAAGCCATAACCGACAAAGACGGGCATTACACGGCCCGTATACCCAAAGGGAAATATCAAAGTGCAGCCTCTATTTATCTGCCCTCCTATGCGCACATTGCCATGAAAAGCGGGCTGCCCGAGACTGAACACCGCCTGGAATTCTGGGCCTGGGATTTCATCGCCGACCGCGACACTACACTCGACATACGTTATCATCGTATGGAAGCTTATGGTCTGCGTGCTTTCCGCATCCCCGGAGCCATGCCTACTTATCAGATATACGTCCGTCCCATGAGCTTGACACGTACCTACCAATGGATGAAAGAAACAAAGCCCGAGTCATTGGTACACGGTGAAAACCTGGGTGACATTGAGCAACAAGAACAAAACAAAGAAGCCAGAGAATGCCAGATGGCTCCCCGCCCCGGGCAACTGAAAGTCACCGTCTGGATAGACGGCGAGAAGGTCCCCGTGCTGATGAAGCAGGAAATAAAAGAGTATTTCGACAGCAACGAATATGGCAACGCCTATCTATTGACAGTAGATATGCCCAAGCATCCCAGAAAAGACCTTCCCTACCGTATCTTCAAAGTAGAACTGGAAGACATGGAGAACGGTGACCGCGGCGAAGGGCTTTACTATATGGAAAAGAAAAACTACGTTCAATAACATTAACCATACACTACAAATGACAAACAATAATCTGAAATACCTCATAGCAGGTACCGGCGGCGTAGGCGGAAGCATTGCCGCCTTTCTTTCATTATCCGGCAAAGACGTCACTTGCATTGCACGCGGCGAACACCTTGCCGCCATACGCAAAAACGGATTGCAACTGCACTCCGATTTGAAAGGTGAACATTCTCTGAAAGTTGCGTCATTTACCGCAGAAGAATTCCAAGGCAAAGCGGATGTTATCTTTGTCTGCGTTAAAGGTTATTCCGTAGACTCCATCACTGAACTCATCAAACGTGCCTCACACGACCGTACAGTGGTAATCCCCATCCTGAATGTTTACGGAACTGGTCCCCGTATCCAGCGGTTGGTCCCCGGCGTCACGGTGCTCGACGGCTGCATCTACATCGTAGGATTCGTATCCGGACGGGGAGAAATCACGCAGATGGGAAAGATTTTCCGGCTCGTCTACGGAGCACACCGCGGCACGATTGTTTCCCGTGAAACATTGGAAGCCGTGCAACGCGATTTGCAGGAAAGCGGCATCAAAGCCGAAATCTCCGACGACATCGACCGGGACACATTCGTCAAGTGGTCCTTCATTTCTGCTATGGCCGTCACCGGAGCCTATTACGACGTACCTATGGGCGAAGTCCAGAAACCGGGCAAAGTGCGCGACACCTTTATCGGACTGTCACAAGAGAGTGCAGCTTTGGGCAGGAAATTGGGTATAGAATTCAAGGAAGACATCGTGCAGTATAACCTCAAAGTAATAGACAAACTCGCCCCCGAAAGTACCGCCTCCATGCAGAAAGATATGGCCAAAGGGCATCAGAGCGAAGTACAAGGCTTGTTGTTCGACATGATTACGGCTGCAGAGGAACAAGGGATTGAGGTGCCGACGTATAGGATGGTGGCGGAGAAATTCAAATAAACTGTCACGATGAACTGCCAAACGAGATAATTTCATACCTTTGTCCCGAACAACCCCGTAATTCAGTAATTTAATTCTTCATAAATATGCTATCATTACTCACCATCAACTGGAACCCCGACCCCGAACTATTCAACTTCTTCGGCATATCCATCCGCTACTACGGTTTGTTATGGATTATCGGCCTCGCTTTTGCCTACCTTATCGTGCAACACCAGTACCGCGACCGCAAAATAGACGAAAAGAAATTCGAACCTCTTTTCTTCTATTGCTTCTTCGGCATACTGATAGGCGCACGACTGGGCCACTGCATATTTTACGACTGGGCCTACTACCAAGACCACTTCGTTGAAATGATTCTCCCCATCAAGCAGACCGCCGCAGGATGGAAAATGACGGGTTACACCGGCCTTGCCAGCCACGGCGGCACGCTGGGCCTGATTATCGCCCTCTGGATGTACTGCCGCAAGACGAAGATGCACTACATGGACGTGCTCGACATGATAGCCGTTGCCACTCCCATCACCGCCTGCTGCATCCGCCTTGCCAACCTGATGAACTCCGAAATCATCGGCAAACCGACCGACGTGCCCTGGGCATTCATCTTCGAGCGCGAAGACATGCTGCCCCGCCATCCGGCACAGCTCTACGAAGCCATCGCCTACTTCATCTTCTTCCTGGGGATGGTCTGGCTATACAAACGCGGACAGAAGAAACAAGAGACCAAGCTCGAAACAGATTTCAGCACCACCAAGCGGAAATCAACCACCGTGCAGGCCGAAGCCTCCCTGCCCTATCACCGCGGTTTCTTCTTCGGACTCTGCCTGACGGAGATTTTCACCTTCCGTTTCTTCATCGAGTTCCTGAAAGAAAACCAGGTGAACTTTGAGGACAGCATGACGCTGAACATGGGCCAGTGGCTCAGTATCCCGTTTGTGATTATCGGGGTATATTTCATGTGTTTCTACGGGAAGAAAGCTTCCAAATAAACATTTCAGCCCTACATAAGCAACATACCCACCCCTTTCATCTGTGTGGATTTCTCTACTTTTACGGCATCGAAACAGTAACCGTAAATCATATATTTATCATGAAAGAGAGACAACTGATGAAAGGGGCAGCTTTTATGCTGCTGGCAGCAACTGCCACCCCGCCTGCGCATGCCCAACTGAAAACAAATGCCGGCGTGCAATACCTGCTTTCCCAGTCGAAAGACATGAGCCAGGATTTTCTGGACCTCAGCAACACCTATTTCTTTGCCGACAGCCTGGTATCGTTCGACACCTCTACCGGTAAAGGGACTGTCCAGTGGAAACGCCAGCAACTGATGCCCCGCCAGGCATTCAATGCAAACACCTACCTGCACCAGCCCCTCCAGTCGCTGGACTTCCCGGAGACGGCCTACGACAACAACCCGCAGCTGACGTTCACCGTCGAACCGGTCAGCGAACGCACCCTCCGCATCCGTATGCTTACCTCGCCCATCGTACCGAAAGAAGATGCCGATGACCCCATGCTCATAGGAAAGCCTGCCGACGGACGCTCCTTCTGGAAAGCCGAGAAGACGGATAAAGGTACCCTGTACACCTCCCGATACGGCAGCCTGCTCATCGAGAATTACCCCTGGCGCCTGGTGCTGAAAGATGCCGACGGACGCCTGCTGACACAGACTCGTTGCTGGAGCGACAACGACTCCACACAGGTCAAGGTACCTCCATTCAGCTTTATCAAGCGCGGCTCGGACAACTCACGCAGCATCAATCCCGTATTCAGCCTCGCGCCAAACGAGAAAATCTACGGTTGCGGCGAGTCCGCCACCGCACTGAACAAGGCCGGACAAAAGGTCAACCTCTTTGTCACCGACCCGCAGGGCCCCGAAACTCCGGATATGTACAAGCCTATCCCCTTCTTTTTCAGTAACCGCGGCTATGGCATGTTTATGCACACTTCCGCCCCCGTGACCTGCGACTTCGGCTGCTCCTACATCGGAGCCACCAAACTCTTTATGGCAGACGAAGCGATGGACATCTTCATCTTCCTGGGTTCGCCGAAGGAGATGCTGAGCGAATACACCGCACTGGTAGGACGGCCCGAAATGCCCCCCTTGTGGAGCTTCGGCACCTGGATGAGCCGCATCACCTACTTCAGCGAAGCAGAGGGCCGCGATGTAGCCCGGAAACTGCGTGAGAACAAGATACCGAGCGACGTCATCCACTTCGATACCGGTTGGTTCGGCGTGGACTGGCAGTGCGACTACGCCTTTGCCGCCGACCGCTTCGACAATCCCCGGCAGATGCTCACCGACCTAAGGTCACAAGGCTTCCGCACCTGCCTCTGGCAACTCCCCTACTTCACTCCGAAAAACAAGTTCTTCCCCGAGCTGGTGGAACGCGGTCTGTACGTACGCAACGGTAAGGGGCAGCTCCCCTACGAGGACGTGGTGCTGGACTTCACCAACCCCGAAACCGTGAAGTGGTATCAGGAAAAACTCGGCAATCTGATTGAAATGGGTGTAGGCGCCATCAAAGTAGACTTCGGCGAAGGTGCCCCGCTGGATGCCATCTATGCCAACGGCCGTAGCGGACTGTACGAACACAACCTCTACCCGCTGCGCTACAACAAAACCGTGGCCGACATCATCAAGAAGCTGCACGGCGAAAACATCATCTGGGCACGCTCTGCATGGGCAGGCTCACAACGCTACCCGCTGCACTGGGGCGGTGATGCCGCCACCACCGAAACCGGTTTCGAGGGAACCGTCCGCAGCGGTCTCTCCATCGGATTGAGCGGGTTCTGCTTCTGGAGCAATGACATAGGCGGCTTCGTGACCCAAAGCCCCGAAAGCCTCTACCGCCGCTGGCTGCCCTTCGGCTTCCTCACCAGCCACAGCCGCGTGCACGGAGCACCTCCCACTGAGCCGTGGTACTACGGGAAAGAGTTCACAGACTATTTCCGCCGTTGCGCCGAGCTGAAGTACAAACTGATGCCCTATGTATACGCACAATCCAAAGAGTGCACCGAGAACGGCTGGCCGATGCTCCGCGCCCTGCTGCTGGAGTATCCCGACGACCCGGGTGCATGGCTGGTAGAGGACGAGTACATGTTCGGCTCCAACCTCCTCGTGGCACCCATGCTCGAAGAGGGCAGCGGACGGGATGTCTACCTCCCCGGACGGCAGAAATGGATAGACTACCAGACCGGAAAGGTGTATGCTCCGGGATGGAACCATATCGAGTGCGGCACCCTGCCCATCGTCATTCTTGTAAAGGACGGTTCGGCCATCCCCCATATCCCCGTGGCACAATGCACAGACCAGATGAAATGGGACAAGATTACGTGGAAGAAGTATCTGGCAGACGAAAAGAAAGCTAAAGGATTGCTCTGCCTGCCGCAGGACGGACAGTTACAACGGATATCAATCCCATAACCGGTATATCAAACACATTAAACCCTAATACCCCATGCGAAACAAGTTATTGTTCCTCGCCTTGCCCCTGCTATTCGGCTTACAGGCAAGCGCACAACACACACAAGCCTTTCAAGATACCACGCTCACCGACGAACAGCGCGTGGAACATCTTCTTTCCATCCTGACATTGGATGAAAAGATAAACCTTCTTTCCACCGACCTCGGTGTCCCCCGCCTCAACATTCCCCGTTGCGGACACTACGAAGGACTGCACGGGCTGACCCTCGGCGGGCCTGCCATGTGGGGCGGACGCCAAAGAACGGAAGACGGGAAAGTAGTCCCTACCGACTGCCCCACCACCATATTCCCCCAGTCCTACGGTCTGGGCTCCACATGGGACACCGATTTGGTGCAGAAAGTAGCGGAACAAGCCGCTGAAGAAGCCCGCTACTACATGCAGACCACCGGTAACAAGCGTCATGCCCTCGTGATGCGCGCTCCGAATGCCGACCTTGCCCGCGACCCGCGCTGGGGACGTACCGAGGAGAGTTTCGGAGAAGATGCCTTCCTCACCGCCCAACTCACCATCGCCAGCGTACGCGGCCTGCAAGGCAATCATCCCCGCTACTGGAAAACCGCCTCTCTGATGAAGCATTTCCTTGCCAACAGCAACGAGGACGGACGGGACAGCACTTCCTCCGACTTCGACACGCGGCTGTTCCATGAATACTACGCTTATCCTTTCTATAAAGGCATCACCGAGGGAGGCAGCCGCGCCTTCATGGCCGCCTACAACAGTTGGAACGGCATCCCCATGTCCATCCATCCCTGCCTCGAAGAGATTACCCGCAAGCAATGGGGCAACAACGGTATCATCTGTACGGACGGCGGTGCCCTGAAACTGCTGATTGAAGCGCACAAGAGTTTTCCAAGCTTTGCGGAGGGTGCCGCTGCCGTAGTAAAAGCCACCACAGGACAGTTTCTCGACGTATACGTTCCTTACGTCAAGGAAGCGCTGGAAAAGGGATTGCTGACCGAAGCCGACATTGACAAAGCCATCCGCGGGAACATCTTCGTCGCCCTCAAGCTTGGCTTGCTGGACGGGGACCACTCCCGTAACCCTTATCTCTCCATCGGAAAGGACAGTACGCAGGCACCGCCTTTCATGACAGCAGAAGCCCGCAGGCTGGCACGGGAAGTCACCGCCAAGTCTGTGGTGTTATTGAAAAACAAGAATCTCCTGCCACTCGATGCCGGAAAGCTGCGTAAAATAGCCGTTATAGGCCCGTATTCGGACAAAATCGTGCAAGACTGGTATAGTGGTACCCCGCCTTACGAAACAACGATTCTGAGCGGCATACGCAATGCTGTAAAGGAAGATACCGAAGTCATCCACGCCGAAGACAACCGCATGGGCCAGGCGGAAAAGGCTGCCGCAGCCGCCGACATCGCCATTGTATGTGTAGGAAACCATCCTTACGGCACACGTGCGGACTGGAAGTTCTCTCCCGTCCCCAGTGACGGCCGCGAAGCCGTGGACCGCAAATCGCTGATGCTGCCCGATGAAGACTTGGTGAAGCTGGTGCTCAAAGCCAATCCCAATACCATACTAGTGCTCGTCAGCAGTTTCCCCTATACCATCAACTGGAGCCAGGAGCACGTGCCTGCCATCGTCCACATCACCCACTGCAGCCAGGAGCAGGGCAACGGACTGGCCGACGTACTCTTTGGCAAGGTAAATCCAGCCGGACGTACCGTACAGACGTGGGTGAAAGACATCATCGACCTGCCCGACATGATGGACTACGACATCCGCAACGGACGTACGTATATGTACCACCAAGGCCCTGTGCTCTATCCTTTCGGCTATGGTCTGAGCTATTCCGACTTTACGTACGAGAAGATTGAATCCGTCAAGCAAGACAAGAAGAACATCCGCGTGACGGTATCAGTGAAGAATACCAGCGGACGCGACGGAGAAGAAGTCGTACAGCTCTATGCCAGCTATCCGGACTCCAAAGTGGAACGTCCTTCCAAGCAGTTGCGCGCCTTCAAGCGTATCCCCATCAAGGCCGGCGAAACCCGGGAAGTGACGCTTACCGTTCCCAAAGAGGAGCTCGGCTATTGGAACGAAGGAAAGCAGATGTTCGTTGTAGAACCCGGAACGGTGAAGCTGCTGATAGGGGCTTCATCGGAAGATATACAGTTGGAGGGAAAAGTCAAACTATAAGAAACCAGCCGTGTTTTGAAACAATCCGGATGAGGATGCGTCGAAACTGGTATTCACCACCGATTACACAGATTTACACAGATAAGCATCTTTGATTATCAGTAGATTAAGCTCATTCTGTGTTAATCCGTGTAATCTGTGGTGAATTTTGACACACCCCTATCCGGTTATTTCCCTTTCACTATCCTCTTTATATCATTCAGCTTGTTCAGTGCCTCCAGCGGCGTCAGGTTATTCACATCCAGATTCAGTATCTCATCGCGTATCTGGCACAACACCGGGTCGTCGAGCTGGAAGAAGCTGAGTTGCATGCCGCCGCGTGTCTCTCCCACTTCCACCATCGGTTTGCTGGAAATCCCCTGCTGGCGGTTGTCTGTTTCCAGTTGTTTCAGAATGTCATTGGCACGCTTCACGATGCTTTTGGGCATACCCGCCATTTTGGCTACATGAATACCGAAGGAGTGTTCGCTACCGCCGCGCTCCAATTTGCGCAAGAAGATGACTTTGTTATCTATCTCCTTCACCGAAACGTTGTAGTTCTTTATACGCTTGAAGCTCTTCTCCATCTCATTCAGCTCATGGTAGTGCGTGGCAAACAAGGTTCGGGCTTTTGCCTTGGGATGCTCGTGTATATGCTCCACAATCGCCCAGGCGATGGAAATACCATCATATGTAGAAGTACCGCGCCCCAGCTCGTCGAACAGCACCAGGCTGCGGGGAGAAAGGTTGTTCAGGATATCCGCCGCCTCGTTCATCTCCACCATAAAGGTAGACTCGCCCACGGAAATATTATCGCTGGCACCCACACGGGTGAATATCTTATCCACCAACCCGATATGGGCACTCTCCGCAGGCACAAAACTGCCGATTTGAGCCAGCAGCGTAATCAGCGCCGTCTGCCTCAGCAAAGCAGACTTACCCGCCATGTTGGGACCCGTAATGATGATAATCTGCTGCGTCTGGCTATCCAGCATCACATCATTGGCAATATACTTCTCGCCGATGGGGAGCTGCTTCTCAATCACCGGGTGGCGTCCCTGGCAGATTTCCAGCACATCGTCGTCGGCAATGACGGGGCGTATATAGTTGTTCTCGCGCGCTGCCGTGGCAAAGGAGAGTAGGCAGTCCAGACGCGCTATCTGGTTCGCATTGATTTGAATGGCGGGGATGAACTCGCTCAATGATTGCACCAATTCTGCATAGAGTTGTGTTTCCAGTACCAGTATCTTGTCCTCCGCACCGAGAATCTTCTCCTCGTACTCCTTCAATTCCTGGGTAATGTAGCGTTCGGCATTGGCAAGGGTCTGCTTGCGTATCCACTCTGCCGGCACTTTGTCCTTATGCGTGTTGCGCACTTCGATGTAATAACCGAAGACATTGTTGTAGCCTATCTTCAAGCTGGGAATCTCCGTCAGCTCACTCTCGCGCTGCTGTATCTGCAACAGATAATCCTTACCGGAGTAGGCTATCTGGCGCAACTCGTCCAACTCGGCACTAACACCGGACTTGATGACACCGCCCTTATTAATCAGCAACGGCGGGTCATTGTCTATCTCCCGGTCTATGCGGTCGCGGATGGACTGGCAGATGTTCAACTGCTCGCCTATATGATTCAAGCTGGCATTATCGGCATCCATGCAAGCCGCTTTGATGGGTTCTATCGCCTGCAAAGCCACCTTCAGCGCCACTACCTCACGCGGAGAGACACGGCCTACCGCCACTTTGGAGATGATGCGCTCCAAGTCACCTATCAAATGCAGCTGCTCCTCTATCAACTCCTTGAAATCGGGCTGGCGGAAGAAGTATTCCACTACATTCAGCCGTTCGTTAATCGGCTGCACGTCCTTCAACGGGAATACCAGCCAGCGTTTCAGCAGGCGGGCACCCATCGGGCTGATGGTCTTGTCTATCACATTCAGCAGACTGCTACCGCCGTCGTTCATCGACCCCATCAGCTCCAGGCTGCGCACCGTGAACTTATCCAGGCGGACATACTTATCCTCCTCGATGCGTGCCAGCGAAGTGACATGCCCTATCTGCGTATGCTGCGTCATGATGAGGTATTGCAGGATGGCTCCCGAAGCGATGATACCGTTCTTGAGATGCTCCACACCGAAGCCTTTCAAGTTCTTCACCTCGAAATGCTTCAGCAGCTTTTCGCGGGCAGATGTCTCGGTAAACACCCAGTCGTCCAACTCGAAGGTGAAGAACTTGCTGCCGAAGTTTCCTTCGAACATCAGCCGCTTGCCACGCTCGAAAAGCACCTCTTTGGGGGCAAAGTTGTTCAGCAGCTTGTCCACATAGTCGAAAGGTCCTTCCGCCGTCAGAAATTCGCCCGTAGATATGTCCAGGAAAGCCACACCGCAGGCACCCTTACCGAAATGCACGGCAGCCAGGAAGTTGTTCTCCCGGTAGTTCAGCACATTGTCGTTGATGGAAACTCCCGGCGTCACCAGCTCCGTGATGCCGCGCTTCACCAGTTTCTTCGTCAGCTTCGGGTCCTCCAACTGGTCGCAGATGGCCACGCGCTTGCCGGCACGTATCAGCTTGGGCAGATAGGTGTCGAGTGCATGATGCGGAAAGCCCGCCATTTCGATGGTTTTCCCCTTGCCGTTGGCACGTTTGGTCAAGGTAATACCGAGGATTTCGGACGCGACGACGGCATCGGTGGAATAGGTTTCATAGAAGTCACCACAACGAAACAGCATGACAGCATCGGGATGCTTTGCCTTCAAGTCGAGGAACTGTTTCATCATCGGGGTAAGGACAATATCTTCGTGCATACAAGTCTTTAATTTTTAATTTCCAGGATTTTGAGCCAAGAGAGCAGAAAATCGTCAAGTAAGGCCCAAAACTTAATGTGACAAAGATAATTCTTTTTTAGAAAACAGCTGCGTAGAGGCTTCAAAACCTTAGCAAGCCTTAACAAAGAGACGTATTTTCCTAAAACATGTTATAAAACAGCCTTTTTTATTTGCTTTATTTGGAGATAAGCAAAAAGTCCGTACCTTTGCAATGTGTTTTTCATAGTATTAGATTTAAGGTTAACAAAGGTTGGAGTACAGCGGTACTCCTTTTTTTATACCCACACCTTTCGTATCTTCCCCTTTTCCCTTACAAAAAGACATATTCACTCGGCGAAACGCCCTTCATCTTCTTGAAAACCCGGTTGAAATAAGGAACATTGTTGAATCCCACCTGATAGCAGATTTCTGCTACGGATACCTTTTGTTGTTTCAGCAACCGGCAGGCAAGCTCAATGCGGTATTCATTGAGATAAGTGACGAAAGTCTTCCCCGAGACTTTCTTGAAAAAGATACAGAAAGAAGTGCGGTTCATCCCCACGTGGCGGGCAACGTCATCTAGCGTAATATCCCGCTTGGCGTTACAAACGACGTAGACTTGTATCCTATTCATTCGCTCCCGTTCCGGGTCCATCTTCTGATACTGCCCCACCACACTCTCTTCCTCGCTCCCGGCAAGAATAAGCAGCAGTTTTATCATCAGCGGGATGCGTTCAGCCCTCCCCAAAGGACGCATCTCCTCGAGGACGGAAGCAATAGCCGACGACTTTTCCTTCCCGAACTTCACGGCATCCCTTTTCCGTTTCAGCTTCTCCGTACATTCCTGCAGCTCAGGGAAAGCAACACAGCAGTTGTCAAGAAATTCCCGGCCGAAAGTTATCGTGATATTGGCAATATGCCCCTGCGCATCTGTCACATCATTCTCGAAATACCAGCAATGCGGTATCTCCGGAGGAACTATCACTACTTCCCCACTCCCGAAAGGTTCAGTACGGTCACCTATCAGCCGCATGCCTGAGCCTACGATGATATACGACAACTCCCACGTTGCCTGCTCATGCAGACCTATCTGCTCGCCGGGAGCCAGGCATACATCGTCGAAGGTAAAAGAAGTGTTTTCCGGCCGAGGCACTGCATTATCATTCATAATTTGGGTAAAATATCTCCCTGAAGGGGAGTAAATGCAAATATAAGACAATCCTAATAAACAATAAGAGAAATGCCCGGAGAAATTGCAGACTAACTTTGCCCGCGAAATAAAGTTATGCCGGGAATCCGGATTGTCTGAGGATATGTCAAAATACACACTCGCCACAGATTAACACCGATAAAAGTTCTTGATTATCAGAGCTCCTAAAATAATCTGTGTAATCTGTGGTGAGTCATGACACGTCCGCATTTTAGAAGAATATTAATCTAACAACAAACATAATTCCAATGAAGACAACAACTTATTTAGCATCCAAGCCGCGTTACGAAATACTGGACGGGCTTCGCGGCGTAGCCGCAATAATCGTGGTAGCTTTCCATCTTTTTGAAACCTATTCCGCAGGGCCTGCCCACCAGATTTTGAACCACGGCTACTTGGCCGTGGACTTCTTCTTCGTACTCTCCGGCTTCGTCATCGGTTATGCCTACGACGACCGCTGGGACCGTATGACAACGTGGGACTTCTTCAAGCGACGCTTGGTACGCCTGCACCCCATGGTGATTATGGGTACACTCCTCGGCGCCTCCCTATTCTACTTCAGTGCCTGCTCCGCCTTCCCGATGGTGATGCAAACACCGTGGTGGAACGTGCTGCTGATGACACTCCTGGGCTGCCTTATGTTCCCCACCCCCACTTCATGGGACATCCGGGGCTGGTGGGAAACAAACGCGTTGAACGGCCCCACCTGGTCGCTGATGTGGGAATATATTGCCAATGTGCTCTATGCCCTATTCATCCGCCGCTTCTCCAAACTGGCACTGGGCATATTCGTCGGACTCTCTGCCTGCCTTACGCTCGACGTCACGCTCAACATAGATACCTTTGGGCTTCTTTCATCGCGGGGAGAAGCCGCCTACACCCTCATCGGCGGCTGGAGCCTGACACCCGGCCAGCTCTATATAGGCATTTCACGCCTGCTCTATCCCTTCTTCATGGGTCTGCTGTTGTCTCGCATAGGCAAGCTGGTGAAGGTGAAGAGAGGATTCTACTGGTGTTCCCTGCTGGTGACTGTTATCCTCGTGATGCCGCGCATCGGAGGCGAGACCAGCCAATGGATGAACGGCGTCTACGAAGCCGTAAGCGTGCTCGCCCTCTTTCCGCTGATAGTGGCTATGGGAGCAGGCAGCAACGTCACGGGCAAGCGTTCCGTAGCCCTCTGCAAATTCCTGGGCGAACTATCCTATCCGCTGTACATCACACACTTCCCGCTGATATACATGCAGATAGCCTGGGCACGGAATAACCCCGACGCACCGGCAGGAATGCACTTGTTCATTGCCGTATCCGTCTTTGTACTCTCCATTGCCATTGCATACGCTTGCCTCAAACTGTATGACGAACCGGTACGCGAGTGGCTGAAACAACACTGGTTGATGAAGAAGAATACCAAAACATCCAAATGATTGTTGAACCCAAATACACACTACCATGAATAGAATAAAATCTTTCTTGTTGGCAAGCATGTTTCTCCTGCCAACAATGGCGCAGCAAGCAGCTGCTCCAGCTATTCCACAAGACAAAAAAATAGAGCAGAAAGTGGAAGCCCTACTGAAAAAAATGACCCTTGAAGAGAAAATAGGCCATGAGAGAAATCGGCATACCCTGCATCTATGGACTGGACCAAAATCACGGGACAACCTACACAATGGGTGGAACGCTCTTTCCTCAAAACATCAATGTGGCTGCTTCCTTCAACCGCAACCTGGTCCGTGAAGCCGCACGTATTACTGCCTATGAAACCAAAGCCGGCAGCTGCCCGTGGACTTATTCTCCCACCATCGACCTGGGACGCGATCCCCGCTGGCCACGCATATGGGAGAATTATGGCGAAGACTGCTACGTCAATGCAGAAATGGGGCGGGCTGCCGTACTCGGCTTCCAAGGAGAAGACCCGAACCATATCGGCAAACAAAATATTGCCGTATCACTAAAGCATTATATGGGCTACAGCGTCCCCTTCACCGGAAAAGACCGTACACCGGTATACATCTCGGCTCAAGACCTTCGTGAGAAACACTTTGCTCCTTTCCTGGCTTGTGTAAAAGCAGGAGCATTATCCGTCATGGCAAATTCGTGTTCTGTCAACGGATTGCCCGTACACGCCAATTACAAACTCTTGACCCAATGGCTGAAAGAAGAACTGAACTGGGATGGAGTACTTGTCACGGACTGGGCTGACATCAACAACCTCTGGCGCCGCGAAAAAGTGGCAGCCGACAAGAAAGAAGCCATCAAAATCGCCATCAACGCAGGTATCGACATGGCCATGGAACCTTATGAATGGGATTTCTGTACACTGCTGAAAGAACTTGTACACGAAGGCGAAGTACCCATAAGCCGCATTAATGACGCCACCCGGCGCGTGCTACGCATGAAATTCCGCCTGGGACTGTTTGACACCCCGACCTACGACACCAAGGATTTCCCCCTATTCGGCAGAAAAGAACATGCCACAACAGCCCTCCATGCTGCCGAAGAAACCATGGTACTGCTCAAGAATACGGATAACATCCTGCCACTGGCAAAAGGCAAGAGACTGCTCGTCACAGGACCGAATGCCAACTCCATGCGTTGTCTGAACGGAGGATGGTCTTATACTTGGCAAGGACACCTGACCAACCATTTTACTGATGAATACAATACTATCCTCGAAGCCCTTGCCAACCTGCTCAGCGGTGATGAAAACTTCAGTGGAAAGCTGCCCTTCACCTATCCGAAAGAAATCAACTCACTCATCAACTACAACTACAAGGTGAGCGAGGAAGTGGAAAAAATGGAAGGGGCCTACGACTATGACGCGGTTGTATCCGTGCAATGGGCTTTTGGATACGGACTAAGCTATACCTGCTTCAGCTATAGCAATCTGAAAGTAAACAAGGCAGACTTCACAGCCGATGACGAGCTTATCTTCACTGTGGACGTAAAAAATACAGGAAGCCGTGCCGGCAAAGAAAGTGTTCTCCTTTTCAACAGTGACCTCATAGCTTCAATGACCCCCGACAGCCGTCGCCTGCGAACTCCCAATCGGTAGTCTATATTGCCAGTCTCCCATTTACTACATTCCCTATTTAAGCAACAATTCCTGCAATACTGCATTTTAAATTCTTGCTTACTAAAACTTATTCGTCCGACAGCCGTTGAATTATCGTCCGACAGTTGTCGGACGAATCTGCAACAGCTGTCGGACGATAATTCAACAAGTATCGGACGAATAAATCTTAGCAAAGAAAAAGATAGATGGCTTACCGCTTGATTTATTTGTGAGTACCCGCGTACACAATCAGTACCTTCCCCAAAGAATCAAGTTGCCAATGAGTTCTCATGAGCTTGTCATTGCAACTTCAAGAATGGTAACGTATTTCCACCGGTAGACAATGGCAGCTTGCAGCACATCGTTGGGTTTCACGGACGACTGTATGTTGGTAAACGTAAAGCCACAGGTACTGAGACGCTCCTTCAGTAATGCCTCCACCTCCTTCTCCATCATCTACTCCACGCTCACTACCGGCCAGATTGACGATGATGCCGTCTGTCCCGAATCAATACCGGTCATTTTTGGAGAAAAGAAGGCCTCCCTTCAGCGCAAGTCCCTCGGTACGGGTAGTGCCGGATGCCGTGATACGGATGTCACTGTTTACCCAGAAACAGATGCGCAGAGCTGTAATATCACTGCCGATGAAATCTTCTGCTTTGCCGGCGCCTTTACTTCCTTCTCGCAAGATACTCGATGGCATAAACCGGCCAGCGGGGAACTTTGCGGATATTTGTACGGACAGCAGGAATGTCGCACAGCAGGAAGAGGGCGGCAAGGCCTAAAGCGAACCAGATAACATAGCCATAGACCTGCTTCATTGCCACCATCATCATGGAGTGCAGGAAGTCGTGGCCAACGTATTCGCCGAGGTTGAAGTGCGCCATATCCAAATGCGTGAGAGTGAGTTGCTGTCCGTAGCTCATCATGTTGTCGTTCATAAAGTGCGAGAAGATAGTGGTATAAATGCCATAACCTGCCGCTCCTGCCAGATACATGTGGAGGATGTTGAACACGAACAAGCCCATGAAGAACTGCTCAAGACTTGGCACCGATTCGTCTAAAGCCCACATCAATGTCGGGGCAAGGATGGCATACGCAAATCCTCGCAAAAAGATGGCAAAGCGGTACTGCTCGATGTTGACGTTTATGTCAAGCGTGAAGTACATCAGCATGCCATAGAGTGCGATACCAATGAAGGCAATGCCGAAGAGTTTCCACACCTTCCACTTCTTGACTTTCAGCCAATAGAGATCGAGCAGAATACCGAGGTACATGCCGGGAAGCGCCCACATATACTGCGACTCTTTGGTCAGCTCCTCCAGCCGGATGACTTCGCTGTAGAGTATCTCTTCCATCGTGTGTTCAGCACCGAAAGCGAGTTCGGCAAAGAAGGTGACGAGGAGGATGGGAACAACGTTGCGACGTGTAAAAAGACTAAGCTCGATGTAGGGGTAACGGTAGTAGCGCAGGCGGTAGAGCACAATGCCGGAAAGCACAATGGCAGCACCGAACAGAAGGCGTATGCGGAGGGTATCGAACCACATAAAATAGTCGCCGTACACCACAATGTACGACACCACGAGCATCAGTCCGCAGATGAGCAATGCTCCCTGAAAGTCGATGCCTTTGAGCGACAGACGCTGGGGCATGGGACAAAACGGACGGCAGAAGATGGCCTGCGTGAGCAATACGAACGACATAGTGCCGATGGTGAAGACGTGCATCATCTGCCATGTGAAATGATGACCGAACCAGGCGGCAAGCCATCCGCTACCCTCGATGGCGGTGAGCAGGATGATGTGAAGCACGGGGAAGAAAACGGCAAAATCGCGTCGGGGGGTAATCCAAAGCTGGATGTTGCTCATGCACTCGAACGTGCCCTGTATCTTAGCCATTCCGGCTATGAAGCACACTATCATGAGCACAGGCATCGACTGGCAATGCATCGTCAGCACATTGCATACGGCAAGAACGATGGCAGAACCGCAGAGCAACTGCTTGTTGGTGAAGCGGAACTTCATGCGGAAAAGCATCGGAAAATAGACAGCCATGCCCGCGAGGGTGGCATAAAGCAGAAAGAGCACGTCCTCGATCATGAAGTCGGTGGTGCCACGAATGCCATCCAGTGCACCAAGGTAGATGCCACCGCCGAACTGGAAGCAAAAGGCGGTCAGCACGTACAGCCACGGCTGTATCCGGCGAGGTACCCATCCCTTCATCATAGGCATGGAAAAGCCCATGCCGGGTGGAGGGCCACCGGCGCTCTTCATAAAGAATTCAGTCAATTGTCCCATTACTCCTCAACGATACATTCCACATTATAACCGCCCTTGAGCCTGGCAACATCAGCATTCTCATCGAGCTTGATGCGTACGGTGACGCGCTGTTCGACCTTCACAAAATTACCCGTGGCATTGTCGATGGGAATAAGTGAGAAGGCACTGCCGGTAGCATCAGAGATACGTTCCACCGTACCCGTATATTGTATACCGGGAACGGCATCGGCTGTAATCTCAGCCTTACCACCCACCTTGATGTGAGGCAACTGGCTTTCCTTGTAGTTTGCCTCAACCCAACGTTCACCATTGTCAACGATACTCACCAGTACCTGGCCCGGATTGACAAGCTGACCTACGTGAATATCCTTCGTGCCAACGGTACCGTTACAAGTGGCAATGATGTAGCAATAGGAGAGGTTGAGACGGGCGAGGTCGACGGCACGACGAGCCAGTTCGATGCCCTGCTCCGAAACGGAAAGGTGATGCCCCTGTTCGGCCACAACAGCCGACTGCATCTGACGTGAACGAACCGCCTGCTCGTAGGCTGCCTTGGCACTCAGATAGCCCGTATGTACTTTATCATATTGTTGTCGGGTAACAGCATCCTGACTGAGGAGCTTCTTGAAACGAGTATCCTCACGCATGGCATTCTCCATCTGTACACGTGCGGATTCGATGCCGGCTTCGGTAACGGTCATGCTTGTCTTGGTGGTAACGATGCTGCTTGCCGTTCCCTGCGAACCGTGTTCGGCACGGATAAGGTCGGTCTCGGCTTGGGCCAGTCGCAAGCGAAATTCGGCATCCTCGATGATGGCAAGCGTATCGCCTTTCTTTACTTGCTGGAAATCCGCGAACCGTACCTCACGGATGAAGCCTTGCACACGGCTGCTCTGAGGCACGACGTTCTGGCGTACACGGGCATTGTCGGTAAATTCTCCACCGCCGAAGTGCATAAACTGGCTCACCACATAAACGGCTCCACCCAAGAGGCAAAGCACGATGAGCGCATTGTATAAATAGATGTGTATCTTGTTCTTTTCCATTATTATAAAGTATTTGTTACGTATTTGAGTGTATAGAAATTATAAAGCATGCTGATGCGGGCATTGACCAGTGCCATTTCGGCAGAGAGTTTCATGTTGGAGGCATCGACCATGTCGGTAAGGAGTGCAAGGTCGTTCTGATAACGGTTCTGCACCACGGAGTAGTTCTGATTGGCAAGTTCCACCTGCTTCTGCTGTGTCTTCACCTCGGTGTAGGACGTAAGGAGGTTGGTGTAGTTTGCCTGTACAGCATTCTCCACACCCTCACGAGCCAAGGCGAGCGCTTCCCTCGACTGCCGATGCTCTGTACGTGCCTTGCGGATATGGTGTTTGTTCTTCCAAAGACTGCCAAGATTAAACTTTACGCCTATCCCGACAAACCACACGTTTACATTGCAATCCTTCGGGATGAGGTCTTGTGTATAAGGACCAAAGAGATGATTCTCTGCCACGACAGCCACCGAAGGCAATGACTCCGCCTTTGCCTGCTTCACCTTCTGCTCTGCCAGATTTGTGGCAACCGTTGCCTGGCGGATACCAAGATTGTTGTCCGTTGCCGTCTGCTGCCATGTGTCTTGAACGGCGATTGCCGAGAGTGCGTCTATTTCTGTATTGAGCTCATTCTTATCGGGAACTATAACCGTCTGCTCCGGTAAATGAAGCGTTGTAACCAGTTGATGGTTGATGATGGTAGAGGCATCGGTGAGCTTTGCCAGTGTGAGTTCAAGACTCTGCAACTGGAATTCATAGCGAGTGATGTCGTTCTGCAAAACAGTACCCTGCTCACGGCGGGCTTTCATTTGGTCAATCTCCTTCTGCGTAAGTGCGATATTCTGACGCACCACTTCTATCTGATTGCCTAACTTGTAGAGGTCAAGATAGTAACCCGTCAACAAGAAGCGCACCTCCTGGCGGTTCTTCTCCACATCGAGTTCTGCCATTTTTTCGCCCAATTCTGCCATGCGGATGCCCGAACGGATAGCGCCACCGGCATAC
Organism: Bacteroides sp. AF25-38AC; assembly: GCF_003602995.1. NCBI lineage: Bacteria > Pseudomonadati > Bacteroidota > Bacteroidia > Bacteroidales > Bacteroidaceae > Bacteroides > Bacteroides sp. AF25-38AC. Next base: position 173,375 of record NZ_QTMD01000003.1, read on the forward strand.
ACAACCTGCGACACCTGAGCCGTGAAACTATTTCCCCAATGGGGGGTGTCCTGCTTACCGTTTGCCACGGGAATAGCTCCCATACCCGGCACGATGTAATCGGTCGTTCCACCGGTCGAAAAACCTCGCGACAGCATGAAGGCATTGCCCGTATAACTGCCTTGAAGGCTCAAATCCACACTGGGCAGCAAAGCCGATTTGGCTGCTGCCACCCCTTCGCTGGCTGCCTGCAAAGCCACCTCACTCACCCTCACCTTCTGACTCTGTTGGTCAGCAAGATTGTAAAGTGCCGTGAGTGTCATCGCCTGCATAGCCTTGTCTTGTGCATATATAGGCACAAGACAAGGCTCTCCGGCCATCAGAGCGACAGCCAGAGCAGAATAAACCATAAGTTTGTTCATGAAATAAAAATAGATGTATTGTTGTTCATTATTTTTTCCTCTAACCGTTAACTATAAGCCGTTAACCTCTGTTCATTCCCTCGGAAATACTAATAATGAACCATAAGAGTCCGGACAGCACAACATCTGCCACAATGCGCTACAAACGGCCTCATCAGGGAATATAAAAAAGATGAGAACCGAATTTCGAGCACTATTGATTAAGAAATCCGGTGCAAAAGTACAAATAAAAAGTCGAAATAGGGTTAAAAAAAGTCGGTAAGTATCAAAAATTAATGTTTGAAAAGCATGGTATCATCCTTTTTCTTATTGACAATTTTGGCGTTTCAATGTTGCAATGCGTAATGCCACTCCAAACGCCTTTTAAATGGGTATTTCTCCGGCACCGAGGAACACCCTCTCCGACACCGGGGAACTCTGCCTTCCCTGGTGCCGGAAAACAAAAAAACGCATTGCCTATATAATTACAGAAAATCAGTTTATTCAAATCTGTTCTTATTTCTCTGCCAATAGCTGCACAGATTCATCCGTCATGTGATGGTCTGCTGTCAAGCTCCAGTCATTGTTCTTTTCGTCCCATTCGTAACTGAGGTAGCGCAAGACACTGCTGTCGGTCTGCCGATAGACGGCTTTCTGCTTGATGTCGGTGTAGGCATTGCTTTGCTCGTTCCAGAGGGCGTATTCCACAGTGACGTCGTCCGTATAGAAGAAGTTAAGACTGTGGTGCTTCTCAAAGCTTTGCGTGGATTCGTTCCATTTCAGCACTTCTTTTTGGGAGATGCGACCGGAGTTGTCGTAAATGTAATTGTACTTCAGGTGGCGGTGCAGGAATTTCTGATTCTCCACTTTGAATACGGTTTGTGTTTCCACACGGCCGTCGTTGGTTTCGGTATTATAGGCAAAGTTGTCTGTACGGTTAACGGCTGCTGCGCTTACTACGTTTACTAAAGAGGTCATTGCGATGATTGCTGAAATTACTAAAGTCTTCATAATGGTTCTATTTTTTAAGTTATACATTTTGTTTCAAGTTCTTGTCTTTGGGGGAGTTGTTCCCTTTCGACATTGCAAAGATAGGAGGTGGTAAAAAGCTTTTAGGTTATCGTTACGTTAATGTTAGGTTAACGGAGATATTTATTACTTTTGCGCCCAAAACAAGAACAAAATGAAAACACGTTTCCTCTTATATCTTTCCTTTTCCAATCTATCGGAGACGTAACTGGATAGGCATACAGCAGACTGTCACCACATCTACTATTGAGAAGTACCATCTTTCTTCTATGTCGTCCCAAACGGTTCGGACTTTCTTCGCTTCGAAAAGCTTGATGGCATTATGCTGGGGCATGATATTATGTTTTCAATTCTTTGTTTTAAGCTCTTTGATTGGGTCCTCGCTATGTGACAGAAACAATGCTCTTTCTTCAATTTAATCATAATTTCTGTTTTATTGCATCAGTTGACATAGTCTGTTTTCTTAGGTATAGTACAAAATATATGATTATTTTGACTTAAAACAAATCGCAGTCAATAAATCACTGCACATCATATGACAATAGGGAATAGCCTGCACCACAGCCCATCCCCTATCACCTTAATTCTACTTGTGTGACTTCCTCTTACTTCACCACACCGTCCGTCATCGTAAAGCCTTCCAGAGAGCCGGCTTTCACCTGAATACAAATCATACTGATGGCGCTGTCTGCCGCAGCCGACAATTGGCGTTCTCCTGCCGGAGCCACGCGAAGCCAGTCACCCGCCTGCAGTTCTACGGTTTCTCCGTCAACCACCATGGTGCCGCGTCCGGAGAGGACGGCATAAATTTCTTCATTTTGCTTGTGCGAATGCACAAAAGGTACTCCTGCACCAGCCGGCAAATTGCTGATAGATACTTCTGCACCAGTCAGATTCAATGAATCGTGCAACTCGACACGTGCCTCGCCTGCGGGCACATTTACTTTCTGATAGTTCTTCATAATCACTTCTCCTTAGTATGTTTTGATTTACGGCTGCAAAGTTAGCCAACTACCAGACATCGTACAAGAAGGCACTTGAAGCTCAGTTAGTTACCTCCATGTTACCATTATTGGCAAATAAGGAGTTAGAAAAATAAGATTAACAAAAATTATTACTATTTTTGCCGAAAAAGCAAATATCGACTAAACTCTATAAAACATGAAGATTCTGAAAAAAATTTCAAAAGTAATAGTCATCGTAATGGCTGTACTGGCAACCATTTGGTGTGGTTTGTATGTTTATGCCAACTATTTCTATAATGACAAGCAGATTGATGTAGAAAACTTCTACATCGCGGAACTACCGTTAACCCCCTCGCAGTTTGAAGAAGATTTCAAAGAAATACACCAGATTGTCATGGAGAATTATTCATTATACCAAGCCAAGCATCTGAATATGGATTCATTGTATCAAGCTTGTGACGCCCGCGTTCGCCAGGCGCAGACCACCACAGACTACGGACTGATAGTGCAGGAATACATCTCTGCCTTACAATGCGCCCACGCCATTACCTGCTACAAGAGGTACACAGCCAATCAGCGCGTAGCCTTTATAGAGGATTCCTTGTTCGTTGACAAACCCAGTGACTATCTGACAGAATACGGCTTCCAGGACAAAGACCGGATTATAGCTATCAACGGACTCCCCTATAAACAATGGATTGAACAGAACGAAAAATATACCGAAGCATCTACCGTCCCCCACAGACGGCTCCGTACAGCCTATGATGCGTTCCGTAGTTATGCAGACACCCTAAGAAACTATACACTACTGAGAGGGGGCGATACTCTGACCATCACCCTTCCCTTGAAACAAAGGGACTATTTTCCGGATAGCGAAGAACAAACGGTGGAGAGCAGGATATTACAAGACAGCATTGGTTACCTTACCATCAAAACCATGATGAATCCCGTCATGGAAGATTTCAAGGCGGTCTATCCCAAAGTCAAGGATTTACCATACCTCATTATAGACGTACGTAGAAACGGAGGAGGAAACAGCATGAATGGAGTAGACATCTGCAAGTACTTCATCCGCGAAGCACAACCACACTGCGTCAGCAAGAACTACATCATGCAGCCCGAAACCGACGCCTATAAAGGTAAAATCTATCTGCTGACCGACACATATACGCTCTCTGCTGCCGAGAGCTTCACACTCGACATGAAGGAAAGCGGAAATGTCACCCTCATCGGCGAAGCTACCGGAGGGGATACCGGCAATGGCCCCCGTCCTTTCTGTACCAAACAGCGGACCTATTTCCGTATCCCTACCCGCCAGCCGGACGTCTCTTCTAAAGGTTTCCCCATGGAAGGTATAGGCATACCGCCCCATCATCAAGTATCCCAAACCGTAGCAGATTTCATGAAGGATGAAGATACAGTGCTGAATTATGCTGTCGGACTGATAACAGAGAAACAATAATACATTTCCTCAACGAAAAAGAGCCAAGTATCAAAGGTGTGTCACCTCACGATACTTGGCTCTTTTGTATTTGATATATTATCCTTTATTTGGTACTTGCCAACATCAAAGCCGCATTGCTGTCATTCAGTTCGTAAACGGTAGTTTGCGTATAGCTGTCGTAACCATTAGTTCTACTGTTCCAACGGGCATAGTTCAACTCAACTTCACTGTCAGTGTATTCAACATCCAGCTTGAAATAAGGCACCCAGGCTTCCTTTACGCTATCCCACTTGAAAGCTTCCTTGCTCGTCACACGGTTCTCACTGTCATAAGTGTAAGTGTAGCGGAGGTGACGGAAAAGGTGTCCGTCCTCATTGCGGAAGATAGTCTTGGCGGTCATCAGTTCGCCGGTCATCTCCTCGTTTTTCACATAATCGGCAGGAGTTGCCGCACTTGCAGAAAAGTTCATTACACTTGCCATTACCACTGCCATCATTACCACTGCTTTTGAAAATACTGTTGCTTTCATAATCGTTATTTTTTATTGTTATTACTTCTTTCTCTGAGGAGGTTGTTGTTTCGTAACCGCCTTCGCCTATATATAGTCAATCTGCGTGCCAAAGAATTAAATCACTGATTATCAAAGAATAACTATTTTATAGTAATGTCCATTTTCGGACAACTGTCCGCACAAAAACGAACAGCAAAACAAAAAATAAACGAAATATCATGAAAGTATTTCTACATTAGCAATAATATTATGTAACAGTAGTAAACTGTTTGATGATTGTCCCTACAAAAAGCTGATTTATACTTATCTTATCTCAATGGCGGCATCTGAAAACGTGGTGGGGCAATAGTCGCTCCGCCACTGCCCCCTCTATTATCAAAGACGGTGTTACGCAGAATCTCATACAAGATTCCACCTACATCCAGACTTAATTTAAACTTGTCGAAATTATAATAGGGAATCACAACGGGAACCGTCTCCCAACGACCGCGATAAGCATCGTAATAACGTTGTACTCCAACTTCCATACCAAAACGTTCGGACATATCCAGAGACATGGTGGCACCGTAGCGGTGGGTATCCATCCCGTAAGTATTTCCTATGGCATACGAACCGAAAACCTTAAAAGCTACACGGTCCGAAGCCTGATACCGCAAAGCTCCCGAAGTATTGAAAGCCTGCCCGGTGGAATGAATCATATTTATCTTCATGGCATCTACGCCAAGCTGGAGCGTCAGCCTTTGGTTAAAGGCATGCTGATATCCCAGGGAAGCATTGTTGAAACGTCCGATACCCGATACGCTGGTCTGCCCACCGGAACCGAATAACATACCGTGAGGAAACTGTCTTAATACACCGCTTGTACTGTAATCTCCCCGAAATAGCAGGGAAGGATTGGTCTGATAAGGCAGACGAAGAGACTCTTTCAGTGAAAAATCGGGCAGGGAATAGGAGTGCTCCGGATGAAACATGGAAGAAGGGGCAGAGTTTTCAGAAGGAAGCTCAAAAGGAGAGAATAGAGATTCATTGAATTCCGGCTGTATCTGTATACTGTCACGAATGAAACGTACACTGTCTTCCTGCGCAAAAAGCAATTGCGGCACAAAAGCCAACAGCAGGCAGATTCCCAAACGACCACCAAGACAAGAGATACTGACTTTCCGTTTTATACGCATATACCCTCCTTCTTTATATTCATATAATACTGCTATACAAAAATAACGAAAATAAACCAGAAGAACAGTACATGTACTGCTAAATTATTGCAATATAGAAGGATACATTATTAATTTTCTATCAGTATCAATCCTACTCCTTTCACTGTTTTAATGGTTACCGACTCGTCTTCCGAAAGAAATTTCCGAAGTCTCGTCACAAATACATCCAGGCTGCGGGAAGCAAAGTAATCATCTTCCGTATTCCAGAATTTATCCAAGATAGCTTCCCGGCGGATAACGTCTCCCCGCTTCTCACAAAGCATCTGCAACAAACCTGTCTCGCGCACAGTCAAAGTCTTGTTTACACCCGAAGCATGTTTCAAAGTGGCATGTGTGGCATCCAACACATATTCCTTGCCTATCTTGTAGCATTGACTCGTGTCTTTCGATTTTTTGCCTTTGGAAAGCTTCAATAAGGCGTGGACATGTGCATCCAGTTCTTCGGGAATGAACGGTTTCTTTATATAGTTATTGGCACCGATTTCATAACCTTTTACCACATCTTTAGGAGATATCAGGGCAGAGGAGAACAGAATCGGAGTTTCCCCATCTGTCTCGCGGATACGCTTCACCATCTCGTAACCGTTCATAACGGGCATTTCTATATCAGATACTATCACATCAGGATGTTGTTCTTTCCACTGTTTCAAGCCCTCCTCGCCATTGGCGGCAGTAATCACTTCATAACCGCCTATCATATCTTCCAACCCTCCCTGAACTATATATCTCAAGCTTGCATCGTCTTCTACCAACAATAACTTTATCATAATGCGTTTATTATATATTGCAAAAATAAGGAAAAGAATGAATGCAACAGTCATATTGCTATAAAATAAACGAGGAAAACAACGCCTCTTAACCTAATATTAACGTAGCGATAACTTATGAAGCATGTGCCCCACTCTACCTTTGCAACATCAATACAAAAAATCCACACTATGAAAGCAGATATTTCAATAACAAAAAGCCGAAAAGGGACAGAGATAGTAGTTTCGGGCAAGAGGATTAATAAATACGGCATCATAGCTGCCATAGTATTTGCAGTACCAATGCTGATTCTGTTTCAGTCGATACATGGAGAAACAACCAGCCATCTATCGCTGGTCAGATTCTTCATGTGTATATTGGCAGCTGTCCTGGTAAATCTATTCCTACATAAACTGTTGTTCAGATTGTTTTCGCCGATACGCATGTGGCAATATCGCACCACATGCCTGCTGCCCTTCCTGCTACTGGGTATATTGCCCCTTATATATGGTATGACAAGTGGCAATTATGATGTCACACGATTTGGAATATTACTGGCTGTCATGAGTTTCGACGACCTTTACATCCTCTGGCAATTACGCTCATTCGGCGGAGACTCCTATATTACTGACAAATCAGAAGGATTGAATCTCCACGTGTGGTAAATTTATACAGTCTCAATAGGAAAGTAGAGTGTAAATTCACTGAAGCACCCCTCTTCACTTTCCACTTCTACCCTGCCGCCATGTGCCAGCATCACCTGCTGTACATAATTCAGGCCCAGACCAAAACCTGCAGCACCGCCCCTTCCACTTCGCCCGACTGCTGCAGAACGTTCAAAACGGTTGAAGATAAGAGACTGGTCTTTTAAGGGAATACCCAATCCGTTGTCACACACCTTTATCTTGCAGAAGCCTTTCTCCGATTCGCAAATAATATCTATCTTTACCTCTTCATGGGAATATTTAATGGCATTGTCCAGCAGATTGCCCAACACTTCACGCAAACAGAAGGCATCGGCATACACCATTTCACAACGATGATAAACGGTCGTAAATTCTACCCTTTTGCTGGTTTTCAGAGAAATTTTGGCAATCATATCATCAAGTAAAGGCCGCAAAGGCACCTCTTCCTGATGGAGTTCCAAATGTCCCTCATCCAGCTTGGTAAGTACCAGTACACGATTGGAAAGGGTAAGCAGATGCTCACACTCTTCCATCATCGCCTGCCGGTATTTCTCTTCTTTTCCGGGCTTACCGGACAATTTGCCGCTATTCAGAATATGAGCTCCCATCAGGATGGAACTCAGAGGAGACTTCATGTCGTGTATCATAGCATAAGTAAAATCCTTCTGGAATTGCTCCAAATGCCGCTGTGTACGCAAAACTTTCACCTGGCCGAGAATACAGTCCAACACCACCAAAAACATCACCCAAAGAGGCAGAAACAGATACCATACGGAACTTATGACGTAGCGATACGGATTCTTCACCACACCTTGTATACAAAGGATGCTGTCCTCCTTCAACGGTATAAACCGGGAAGAAATATCCTGATATTTTGCCGAGGCATATCCTGCTTCCACCACTGTACTATCGGAGGGAGCGTAGTACTGGCGGATACCACTCTTATAGGTCATTCCCAAGGCTTCCAACCTGGAAGCAAAAGCAGAATCGAGGTACTGCACGGAGAGAGGAAATTCCATTCCGCTTTCATTGATGCTGCGCTGCATAATCAAAGCAGAGCGTAGTCGATAATTCAAATCGACCGGATTGTACATATGTACCACTCCAAAGCGGTTCACCTTATACTTCGACTGCTCTTTCTCCAGAAATTCCCTTTGCTCCTTTGCAAAAGGCGATTCAACACTCTCTTCCCATTCATCCTTTCCATCCCTATCAGTCTGTTCGTAGAGCAAAGAAAGGCGGCGTTTCAAGACCTCGTCATAAAAAGCCGCTTCAAAACAATCATTTACCTGATAGGCAGTTTCTTTGAAAGAAGCACGGTACAAATAGACAAACCAGACTACCATCAGCAGACAGCCGGCAATCAACCCGACAATCGAAAAGACTTTAAAAGAATATTGCTTGCGCACCTGCCGCTGCCGTTCGCTTTGCTTAGCTCCCGTAAGCGTATGTTCTGTCATGTCCAGCAAATGTTGCCCCGAGGCTTCTATATCTGCCCACCGGCTCTCCGATATCTGACTACGTACCTCACCTATCGGCAACCTCATCTTCTCTGCCAGCACATAAAAAGCAGACCGCTGCTTCTCAATATCATTACCTTGTTTAAGTATGGAATCCATTTGCCTGGCCCAACTGTACACCAGAAAAACAACCAAGAGAAGCGTAGGAAGGAACAAAAAGACTATATCCTTGACAAGCGGTATAAAAGGAGAAAACATGACGGCTTCAATGGCCTCTCCTTTCTTCTCATTCAACCAGGCTTTTTCCGAAAGAACAGACTTGAACCGTACATATACCGAACGCTTGCTTCTGTCCGTCGCAGGACGGATATTTACAGTCCGGTCTATATTTTTCCATTTCAGTTTCTTCTCTACCAACCTCGCCATCACATCTAATGGAATGGCGACATGATATACATCTTCGAGAAAGGAAGCTGCCTGCTGATAGTTTAAAAACATCTCATCTTCGAAAGACCTGATACTGTCTTTGGATAGATACGAGTAAAAAGGGATAGTCATGTCAGGAAACGGTAAATTATTAATCTCGTTGTCCACCGTTTCGATAAAAGCCAGACGAAAACATTCGTTCAGTGCGCGTTCTGCCTCTTTCTTGGTATTGTCGTAAGCATACATCATACCACCAATCTGCACCACAATTACCAGTAGCAGCCCTACAATAGAAAGGATATAGAGTGAACGAAGTTTCATCTTACCTATTATTTTGAGGACAAAGATAGCATTTTATCATAGAAAAAGAACTGATACAAAAAAGATAGCCTTGGACTTTTATTTATCCAAAGCTATCCATACAAGTACAATCCCTGCGATAGAGACGTCTACAGAATTATTTGCGAAGAGTCAACTTATCAATCCCAAAGAAACCGGTATCATGTCCCGGAGCCAGTGCAATCGACTCAATCTGCAACTCATTCTTTCCTTTTTTCAAATTGACCCGCCCAAGATTCACCAAAAGCAGAGACACTTCTCCATTGGTCAGACTGACTTCCGGAGTAATTACCTTATCATTTACACGAAGGGCAAATGTACCATAATCAGGCGCCACAGTGAACTGTATTTTCGCATAATAAGTTCCTTCCACTTCACTGTCAAAAACTAATGACAGCTTATCTCCCGGTTTAAACTCTTTCCAGTAGAGCTGCATACCCTCACTCCACAAGGGGTGGAAGTTGGTCTGCAATTCAACGGAACCCATATGCCCCGGACGAGGCTGCATGACTTCGCCCTCCACAACCAGACTCATCCCTGAACCGAAAATATCTGACGGTTGGTTGGCAACCCGTTCGCGTACATCGCTCACAAAGGGTTTCGGCTGTATTTCGCCTCCGGGAAGCATATACCAGAAGGTTATCGGAGCATAATTAAGGTGTATATTCGACCAATCGAATAACTCCATGTCAAAGCGCAGGCTCCGGGTAAACGGAATCGCATCCAAACTACGAACACGGGTATTCTGCGCCAAACCTATGTGAGCATAACAACCATCTCCTATGGGTTGGGCAACAAAAGGATGGTTTATCCACGGTTCATAGCGCCCCCAGGCATAGCCATAATAATCTTCTGTACCCGTTCCAAAGTGTGACGGAAAGGTTTCACCGTCCACATACACCTTTTCATCTCCTTCTCCCCACCAACCCAAGTTGGGGTTATAGACAGTAACCGCATCTCCCACATACACGCCCCTACCTTTAAGATCGGCAAACGTAAGGTCCTGGGCAAACTCATCGCCCCGGGCATGGATATGCGTAAACTGCTGCCATGTGGTACCAAAGTGCATGGAGCGCTCATCCCACTGCCACTTTCCACTAACTGCAGCAGCCTTGGATATCTCCACCGGCTGTTCCCCATAATTGGTCAAGGTAATCGTACAGTTCCGCTCGAAAGGCATCACCCACCATGCACTCATCACATCATCCTGCACGGCCCGCGTATACCACGTACCAGTTGCAACGGGATAATAGCCTACCCCAAAAAACTCACCGACCGGAGCCCAGACAGTTAGTTCCCCATCAAAGGCAATGGACAAGACCGTAGAGCGAAGTGCTTGGCGACGGTCATCGGCATCAATCCGCATCGAAAGACGACGAATGGCACGAGAGCCGTCAATCGTAAAACTACGGCTTTCACCCGGAGCCAGAGAAGCCGCCAGATTGAGCGTACTTTCTCTTCCCGCAAGCGGAGTATCAATACCAGGTGTTCCTTCCGACAGCTTCTTATTGACAGCAGCTATCAGCCGGGCATTCTTCTTCAACTCTTTGGCCGAGAAAGAAATCACCTTGACCGGAGAAGTATAAGTGCGGTAATTGATAGCATAGTATACAATGGTCTTACTCTCAATTTTCCCCTCCGGAGTAATCTTCAAGTCCGGCGATTCGATAGTCACCTTGCACCGCTTGGCATAAGGTATGGGCAAATATAAATTATGCCCTCTTTCTTCCATCGGAGCCTCATCGGGTACTGAAGTTGAAAGAGGTTCTCCACAAAGGACTTGCCCGCTCAATATATCACGTACATTGCCTTCAATTACCGGTTTTTCCTCATTGTCTATGTAGATACGCAGAGTCCCTTGTCCCCGATTTATGCCGGAGAAAGTCATCCAGAAACGAACTATGGCACCGGGGCCTTCGGCATCCATCATCACATATTCCGTCCTCCCTCCGTTCTCTTCCTGGCGGATAAACTGTCCTTGGTCGAAATTACCAAACCAGGCACGCTTATCCGTCATGTTATGCGAACTACGGTCGTAGCTGCTGAACTGCTTACACGTATAGGCATTTTCGGGCCAACGCGCCAGCACGGAACGGTCTGTCATCTCATGCAACAATGTCTTAAGAGAGATAACCGGGTCGGCCATAGCCAAACCGCTATAGAGAAATATCAACTGAATTACAAAAACTAGTTTTTTCATCATAACCGATTATTTTAGTAAATCTCCATCTCATTGATGCGTAACACCTTTCCTCCTGCATGCTGCATAGGACGGGTTATCATCAAGCGTACATAGCGTACCTGCGCCGGAGTGTCAATCATACGTGATACGACATTCTGCCGGTTTCCATCTATATTGTCAAGTGTCTTCCATTCTTCAGTCTGGCTGTTTCTGCCTTGCAGGAAGCAAGCGGAAGTAATGTACCCTTTGTCCTCACGGCCTGCATTCACCAGTTTCCAACCGCTCACAGTTTTCGCCTCACCCAAATCAAAATCCACATAGTTCAACGCACTTCCCACTTCACACCATTTGGTATCGACATCCCCGTCAACGATACGTTCGGGCTTCTCATTATCATTAAAATAGCCGGAATAGGCGATAATCTTCGCACCCTTCAACAGGTTTTCTTTTTCCACCTCCACACTGTTCAACTCCATCTCATTGTCACGGATGGCTGTATGGAACAAGCTAGTGGCAACCTGGACGGGTTTCAGAGTTTCCTCCACCAATGTGGCAGCAAAAAGAACAACCTTTTCACTCTTCGGAAGTATAAGGCTGGCAGCACCTGCCGGAATATCGACACCGAACTTGAACATATAGGTAAACTCATAGGCCTCATCGGCTGTAGGAGAGTGGCGGTGAGTTCCCACATAAGCCACTTCGGCATCCTTCAGATAACCTTTGGTATGTCCCGAATGTCCCCACTGTCCGACAAATCCGGTATAGGAAGGTACAATGACCTCACTCTTGTTCCCTCCGCACCGGAAAGTGGCGGCATAGTCCCCGTCCGTAGCGGCAGCCAGAAAATACAGTTTATTATACTTTTTACCTTCCGGTAGAACAATAGTATCACCATTGCACGTCATTCCGTTGGCGGCATCTTTCTCGCCGAGCTGGAAAGGAATTCCGTTTACAGTCAAGGATTCGGGCAACAGTTCTGCCGCAAACGAATAACCCGACTCAAAATCAGCTTCACCGCGGAACTCGTTGAATGAGGAACATTTATAGTTATAGGACAACGGTAAAGAGGCATACTGCAATTGATAAGCGTCCTCGCCCGATGACTTCAAACGTACCTTGAATGTCTTTATAGAATAAGGCTTTATACTTATAGACAGCCCGTTTCCACTAAATTCGGCCGAACCGATACTCTTTTCAGTGCCATCCGCTTCGCAGACACTGGCAATCTCGCCTGCAAAAGAAAGTACCGCATCCTGCACCTTCTCACCGCCCATCTCATAGACACGCACTACATACTCATCCGAGTTCTCGGCTTTCTTCAATGCCTTGATAATGACATTGCGGTTATTGGAAGAGACGAAAGAGAACTCCTTACCCAATGTACCCCTATGTTTATCGGTACGGAAAGCTTTCAGCTTCTGGTTCAATATCTCCGCCTTCTCCATGGTGACAGCCTTGTCAAGTCCGCCGGCATGACCCACCAGACTGTATGTAAAGCAATGATGCCCGAAGTCCTGGCGGTTCTGGTAAGCATAATCCTTGTCTGTTTCGGGGGTATGCAGCAGGGTCAGGCGGAGGGTGTTGTCGTCCGGCTTGTCCCAGCCGTATTTGCTGTCATTCAGGACAGACACGCCATAGTTTCCACTACGGTCAGTCAAATCGGCCCAATACTGTGCATAGACTTCGTAGGCAGTCTCCGTATTGTTGCCCCGCCTCACACTTCCAAGTCCCAAATCGTAGGTGGCTTCCGTATTTGCCATGTTCAAAGGAAATTCGGCCTTCAACAAAGCATTGGACAACTGCCAGTCCACCTCATTGTAAAAGTCTATGCGGTCGGTACGGCTACCCTCATACAAACGGATGTACTGCTTGAAGAGTGACTCTCCATAACGTTTCTCGATGCAGAGTGACTTGCGCAGCTCACCATCCTCCACCAGTGTCATCTTCACATCCTCTGTGATGGAAACCGGTTCCCGGTCTATGGTCTCCTTCAAGATTTCCCAAGCAGGCCACATGTAGGACTTGTTCTGCGTGAAAAGCGCCAAACGAATAGATTTACCGGGTTCCACCAGCTCTTTGCCATTCTTCTTGTCAAACAGTGAAATGATGTCTCCCTTCTTATCCAACGTTATCTTGTAAACAGAATTCTCTAATGTATTGGCATTCACAGATACCCGGGCGTCAGCCGACAGACCGGATGTGCGGACATCATATACCGCATAACCGGTAGCAGGCAAAACAGCTTCCATCAAGAGTCTGGCTTTACCATCGACATAGGACAGTAGTTGGGCGGCCACTTTCCGGCCATTCATATCATATACGGTAATCCCTTTCGGTTTCTTTGGCAAGGCAAGTTCCACCTCTGCCATATCGGCAACCTGGAATCCAAGCGCATTGTAAAGCACCACCGGTATCCCTTTCACCCTGGTATCCATCTTTCTTGCCACAGCGTCAATGGAGGAAGTAAGAATACCGGAGAACTGCTTGAGGGAAATCAACTCGTCATTCCATGAGAATTCATAAGCCCGCGGTATACTTGTTCCCGTAAGGTCATCATGGAACTGATGGAAAATGAAACGCTGCCAGTTCTCAGTCAATGCAGCTCCGGGATAGGAAGCTTGGTTCAGCCATTCGGCTACAACGGAGGAGCGTTCCGCTGCATCCCCCAAAAGATCATTCTGACGGTTGTACAGCTTCATGGCAGCCTGGGAAGTATAACATCCGGTACCGTGAACATCCATCAACAGTTCACCGTTGAACTTGGGCAGTTCCGGATGGCTTGCGTAAGGCTGGAAGTCTTTATATATCCGGTCACTCGTGGCACTGACAATCTGCAGCGGACCATTGCCTTGCAGGCCTTTCTCTATGGCACGTACAGACTCCAATGTAGGTGAACCACCTATGTCTCCCGTACCGTAATAGCGGTAGACCATGTGAAGCGGAGAGTGGGTAGTCAATTCCAACAAATTCTTGTTTTCCGACAAGTCTTCGTCCTCAAAACGCTGGTTATAATCATATCCATGAGCCATCATGATGGTAGAGCCGTCTATACCTTGCCATAGGCCGATAGTGAAAGGATATTTGTCGTTGCCGTAGAACGGCTTGTTGCGCCACTGCAACTTCTGAGAAGAGAAACCAATCAGTCCGCAATGGGACGTAATGGCAGGAAGTGTCCAGCCAAAACCGAAACAATCCGGCAAAAAGATGTCAGTGCTTTCCACACCAAATTCCTTCCGATAATAATTCTGACCAAGCATGATGTTACGAATCGCAGACTCTATGGAAGGAACCAGTGTATCAGTGGCATCCCAGCTGGCTCCGCTGATATGCCAACGGCCGCTCTCTATGAATTTCTTCATCTCTTCGTATTGCGCCGGATAATATTCCTTCATCCAGGCATACTTGACCGCACCTTCAAAATTAAAGATGTATTCCGGATACTGCTTCAGCAGAAACAAATTCTGACTGATCGTGTTCCATACATAATCCTTTATTGTGGTCTGGATATCCCAGTTCCACTGTGTGTCCAAATGTGCATCAGACACCATGTAGGCTTTCGGTCTTTGCGCCTGAGCACCATTCTGAGCATAGGTACCGCCACCCATTAGCAAGGCGGATACCAATACTGCAATCTGTCTTTTCATTTTCTGTTTATTTATTGTTTATTGTGTTTAAAGGTTTTATTTATTGCAGTTCGCTGATCTCGGCGAAAAGCTCAATCATACAGGCATTCTCCAGTAGACTCTTGAACTGCTCTTTTCTGTTTCCCGACCAATCATTACTAAACAAGCCATTCTCATCACGCGCATAGTTCCAAGCATAATCCGCATTCGCAATCATGGTCTTTATGTACGCCTCATTCCTATCAACCAGATATAGCGCCTTCAAACCTCTGAACAAGATTACATTAAACCAAGGAGTTGCCGGAAAGAATTTCATCTCTCCTGTTGCGATAGGCTGTACCTTCAGAAAGAAACGGCAGGCACCCTCGGCTGTCTGCTGCGCTTCCTTCAGGTAACGCTTCTCTCCAGTTACCTGATAGAGAAGTACACCGGCCTGAATCATCTGCCCGCTGTTATAAGTATATTTGGCCGGATCCACTTTTCCCTGCAAATTCTTGTTGTCCCAATATACAAAGTCAGAAGGGTCACAAAGATTGTCACGGGTCCATTGATAGGTCTTCTTAGCTTGCTCAAGGTATTTTGCATCCTTAGTCAACTTAAACAGCCTCATACAGAGAACAGTAGCCGGAGCATTCGAACAAGTGTTTTTTGATTCTTTCTTCTGTTCGCACCAATAGATTCCTCCCCCCAACTCTTCGGACCATCCGGAATAAATATAGTCATGCAGCTGGATGGCTTTTTCCAGATACTCCTTGTCACCAGTCTGTTCATAGTAATCACAGAAATCAATGGCCACCCAGTCATTGTCATCGTAATAACGATCATTATGACCTGCAAAAGCCGGATACGACTGGTAACAATGGGGAATCCGGGTAGAGTCCCAATAAAGGTCCAGTCCCGGCTTTATCTGCCGGTCCATCAGTTTTCTGTACTTCTTTTGCCCGGAAACCTTATACAAAGAGACACAACCGGATACCAAGGCTGAATAAGGCCACAAGAAAGAGACCTCCTGCTGGTTAACAACAGCGCCGGTATTGGCCGTATATGTAATTCTCTGCTCCGGGTTTCTTGGATAAGTTTCCGTCAGCAGGCCATACTTCTCCACTTTATAGAGAGTAAGTATCTGCTGAAGCAAAGAATCGGCTCGTTGCAGATAGATTTGTTTGCTTGTCTGTGCAGACAAGCAAACCGGTAACGAGAGAGCTATTAATAAAAATAAATTCCTAAGCTTCATATCCAATTCAAGTCAAGTGATTATTATTCCAGCTTCATATCGGCACACATCAGGAAAGCATTGTACGGCCCCCACATGGACATGATGAACCAAAGCTGGTCATCATTGTCTTTCAACGGATGTATGTAAGCGCAATACAAAGCTGGATATCTGTCCGCTTCCGCCAATACCTTCGGCTCGCTCCACTGGACGAGATCCTTCGATGTACAATAAAGAATGGCATGCCTTTTGGTCAAAGGAGTCTCGTCATGATTCGGATCATAATTATAAGTCAGAATCCAACGCTCAAACTTCTTGTGCCATATCAGCGACGCTTCTCCTACGGGACCTCTCAATACCGGAGTAGCGGCAGCCTCATTTCCACGTATCCACTCTTTACTTTCACCATTCCAGTATTCATAGGCCTTCATATCCAGAAGATCTTTCTCAAGGAAACGCGCCAGATACGCAGCATCACCACGTCCGGCCTGTGTGCCAAGCATATAAATCCATCCGTCACGTTTGGCATAAGCCACTTGCGAAAAATGACTGTCGGGAGAAAAAGTCACCTCTTCACGCCGTTCCCATGTCCGACCGTCATCATTGGAAGTATAGACAGAAGAAAAATTGGTAAGCCAGCGTCCATGAGGCGCTCCCCAATCATAGATGTTCATAATATGGACACAATCCGTTTTACCGGCCCGAATAGCACTCGTAGGGATGGAAGTCTGGTATACCTCCGGATTCGTCTTACCGCCCGCACATACCTCAAGCGCCTTACCATCGGCATCAAGCAGCATTGAATCTATTTTAAGACCGTCTGTAAGCTCTGTATCCGATGAAAAAGCCAGTACGTTGGAACGCCAGTTGGAACCATTGCCACCATTTTTATTCACGACAAAACCTTCTCCACTGGTATCTCCGAAAAACATGCCCACACGGTTTCCATCCATATGCCACATTAACCCCAAATCCGTTCCATATACATCAAAGTCAGGTCCGGTATTATTGGGATTCAGCAATGTATCTCCCGGCAAAGGATCACCCGTGACACGGGATATCATGCGTACATTATCAATACACAGCGTTTTTTCACTATCAGCATCCTTACAAGCCATATTGCCCGTCAAACTACAGGTAACAAGCCCGAACAGTAAAATTTGTTTAGTTCTCATTCTTATCAATTCCATATACAAGTACACATTCCCACATCTATTCCTTTATTCTTTCCAGGATAATCAGTCCCAGTTCAAACTGGTCCCCACCGTTATTATTTCTCACATGGAAAGTGACCGAATTGGTTTGTTCCGTCAAATTGATGTCTCCTACATGTACTCTGTCTTTAGACACTTCTTTGTCCTTCTTAGTAGAGATCCATCCGGACAGTTGCTTCTGGCGTTGCCAAACCTGGAAATCGGCACCATTCGGTTTCTCGAAATAGTTTATCAGCACTTTATATTTTCCTTCGGGCACATCGTTCAGCATGATGCGCACTACTCCTCCATGCTGGGTGGTCATACGGATTCCACGCTCATTTGTTACCTGGACACCTCCACCAAGACTCAGCTGCATCAATTGAGGGAAATAAATATGTTCTGTCGGCTGATATACAGTGCGTAATTCAGCAGTAGGCTCTTCTCTGCCTTGCAATGGCTGGGCTGCATAGAAGAATCCAACAGATGTATAATCTACCGGGAAATTATTTTTTACTTCACCATGTTCCATTCCATGATAGATTTCCTTCTCATAGGACATTTTGTCGGCCAAGAAGAAACGGTATCCACCGGTTCTGGCCATCGGAAGTGAATAATCCAGACAACCATGGAGAGGGAGGCTGTTTCCTCTGTCCCAACGATCCAATAAAGCATACCAGCCACCGTTGTAATAGTCTTCGGAACCGGTGCCGTGCAGACGCATTTTATTATCTACGTAAGTGCTGTCGTCCCCTTCGAAGAACAAGGTCATTCCCGGACGCAGGCCTTGTGCCTGATGGATGGTTCCTACATAATGTCCTTTTCCTTTTTGTGCAGCAAACTTATGGAAAATGCCGAGAGGAGTTTTCTCTCTACGCCATACAGAATAGAACTTACCCTCTTCCTTCACATTACGCTTATTACTGTTATAGTACACTTTAACGTTTACAGAAATAGGAGATTGCTGAATACCTTCTCTCTTTTTATAAATCATCTTCATAGAAGCTGACTTGTCAAAAGGCATTGGCAGATAGCAGTAGTTGGAAGTACCTTGCTTACCCATTAAGATACTCCGCATTGCTCCTTTTCCATAGGCATATCCAAAAAAATCAGCAACGGGGGCATAAATAGCCTCCACCTTCTCATTATCCCATTTAGCTGAAAGAATCACATCTTTGTATAAACCTTCGAAAGATGTTCCGCCATCAATCGACATACCTACAATACGTCCCGGTTCTGCCATCTCAAAGAAAGAAACTTCTTCTCCCGGACTCAGTGTAAATACCTTTTCTTCCGTCTGTACACCAGCTGATTTTCCAAAGGTATAATTCGTTACAGCAGGAGACAAGTCAGCCCATATTCTATTCACCTCAGCCAACAAATCCTTATCCTGCTGTGAGAATTCACCGGTATAGGTTTCCACCTTCTTTTCCGGCAAGTTACGGTATTGTATCTGAATGAATTCCAATTTAGGTCCATCGAAAACAATTTTGCAGGACTTTTTGTACGTAATGGGCAGATAACAATAAAAACCACCGATTTCATTACCACAAACGGGCTTTGTAAACGGATAAACCTTACCGGAAAACAAATCCGAGAACTTTATTTTCAGACCGGGCTCTTTCTGTCCATCAAAATAGAAATAGAGCATATTGTCCGTCGGTGTAGGAGTCCAGATTCGGTTGATGACTCCGGGGCCTTCCATCTCAGCAATCACCAACTTATCACCTTCCTTACGAAGGAAAGAATAAGTACCCGCAAAACCATCATCATTGCCTCCGGTACGGTCGTAACTCGAGAACTGCTCCACATAAGAGCCAGTGCGATACTCCGGCAATTTATCCACTCTTTTCAATAACTCCAGCTCATCCGTCCATCTGTATGGGTTCTGAGCCACGGCATACGAGCCTGCCAATAGAATGGCAGACAAGAAAACAGAAACTTCTTTCAAATTAATTTTCATAAACTATTTTACTATATGTTTTTTAAAAAGGCAAGGAGAGAATGCCTGTTTAAACGGTATCTCTCCTCACTGACAGTATTATTTCAATAGAAAGGATTATGGTCTATAAAACCACATCAATTCTCCTCTTCTGAAAGTACCATGGTATTTACGCCAAAGAATTTGGCCCATTGTACATTGTTCGGGCCCGGTTTCATCTCGATATAAACAACACCTTCGTCATTAGGCTCAATACCCTTAATCTCTACCGTTCTATCTAAATTATAGTCATTAACCAAATAAGCAACGCCATCGTTCTTTCCGATTACATGGAACTCGGTTTCAGTTCCACGGTCATTGATGTGAGCATAGAAACTGAACGTATATTTTGTTCCTTGAGAGAGACCTGTCACCTTAAATCCACTGAGCGGAATCTTAATACCGTCGCTGAAAAACATATCCTCAGAAGCTGTTTTTGGAAGACCCAAATTATTATTCAAACCGCGAGCCAATTTTCCGGAAAACGGTTTGTCCACCTCGATGCCGAAAGTAGTAGGACGACCTCTATGGTCGAGCATATTTACCAATCCGGGGTCTCTGGGATTCCTATAGTTGTTAAACGGAGCCGGAGAATCAATGACACCAAAGTCAATGTAACACGTCTTAGGAGTCTTGGTAACAGTCAAGTCACTAAAGTAGCACAACTTGCCATCGGCTGTCTCTACCTTGATAACCGTTTTTCCAACGGCAATAGGCGTAATGACGGCTGCGTTGTTTTCTACACCTTCAATGGTCGCTACATCGGAATCGAGCACGCTCCATTTCAACAGATAGGAATCACCCGCCAAAGTGTCAACGGAAGCGGTGACAGTGACATTCTCGTCAATCTCCACATAAACTGCCGATTGATCGATACGGACAAACTTACGATTGGACAAGTCCACCTCATTATCATCCGAGCAAGACATCAATGTGGTAAACGCTAACGCCATCGTACAAAAAATGAATTTTATTGATTTCATACTTGTTCTCTAATTATTTATTAATATCCGGGAGCTTGTCTCAAATTGGGGTTGATGTCCATCTGAGCCTGCGGAACGGGCCATAAATACATTCTTTTGTTGAAGGTACGGCTCTTGTAGTAAGTTCTCTTATAAAAAGCCTTCGAATTGTTCACATCATCGCTCTTCTCAGAACCGTCATGATTCATACCATAAAGCTTGCCGCCCAGGTATTTGTCGGCAATCTTCCAACGACGGAGGTCATGGAAACGGATACCTTCACAATTGAACTCTACCCGACGTTCTTGCTGAATGGCGGCACGCATTTCTTCCTTACTCAGCCCTTCCTTCAAAGCGGGAATTCCGGCACGTTCACGAATCAAGTTCACATACTTATATACATCGGGAGTGGGAGCTGGCGAAGACTCGTTCAATGCTTCCGCATAGCCCAAATACGCTTCAGCCATTCTGTATAAGATACCCGGCTGATATACATGCTTTTTATCTCTGGGAAATACATCCAAAGAGATTCGCTTACGGACATTATAACCGTTCTGCGGAGAGTCGAAAGTCATATCCGTATCACGGCCTCCTTGAAGGAAGTTCACACGACGGTTATCAACTCCCAGCCATGCGCCATTATAGATGACGGAAACATAGAAGCGAGGCTCCCGGTTGCAATACATGTTGTAGGTACCTTCTTCTGTTACCGGGCTTACACCGGTTTCTTTATTGGCAAGGTTCGAAGGTCCACCGCCCGGCCACTTCGTGGTTCTATACTCTGTATTGGTAGAGAATCCGTTTTCCACATACCCCGATTCCGGGTTGATAATGGGCGAACCATCCTCGTTATATCCCAATATAGGCATTTCACCGTTCTTCATATAAAAAGCGTCCACCAGTTCCTGAGTAACACCCATAGCGGCATTTCCACCGATACCTTTCGGCAGATGATGAGCCTGCCAGGAGTTCAGGTTCTCATTTTCGGGGCGTCCGAAAAGAATCTCCTTATTACCTTCTGAGAAGCGTTTCAACGACATGTTATAGTAAGACATGAAGGGGTCAATGCTTCCATCCACATTATATTCATAGTACAGCTTATGTCCGGCTGCTTCGGCTGCCTTTATCAAGTCGAGATGAGCTTTGGCAGCCTTTTCCCATCTTTCCGGTTTGGCTTCGGCATCAAAAAGGAATTCTCCTTCTGAGTTCTTCCAGTCCTTGAGGTCCGGATTGCCATTGAACAACGGACTTGCGGCAAATAACAGTGTTTTGGCACGTATTGCCAAAGCCATGATAGAGGTGGCCCTGCCCCAATCGGTATTATTGGGATAGACAGCGGGCAGATGTTCTGACACTTCCAGCAGCTCTTTGTCAATCCAATCTACCACTTCGGCATAGGGTCTTTGGGGCGTCATCATCTCCGATTCGGGCGCATCGACGGCAACAAGCACACCGGGAGTAAACGGTATGGCACCATACAACTCAATCATCAAAGAGTAATAGTAGGCTATCAAGAAGCGGACTTCGTACTTCATCTGGTTGACATAAGATTCCGTCAGGTCTTTTTCCGGAAGTACTTTTGCCTCCTGCAAGAAGATAAGGCCGGAACGTATGCGCTTGTGCAATTCTACCCAATAATAGGGGGCCCATGTTGAGATAGGACTCCAGTTTCCGGTGGTGTAGGCATACACACTGCTCCATCCATACGGCGACCAATCTTGGGGAATAGTGATATCATCGCCCATAATGTTATAACCTTGCTCCTTGAAATACCCCCACATGGGGCTGGGAATGGATGAATAAACACCTGCCAACCAGTCCTCAGTCCTTATCTTGTCCGTGAAAATCATCTCCATGGTAAGCTGGTCGTCGGGAGCCTTGTCCAAGAAATCGTTGCAACTCGTTGTCAATGCCAGGGTGCACGACAATAAGACAGCTTTTGCTATAGATTTATATTTTTTCATTTTCTTCGTATCTTAATTAATTGTTGAAATTGATGCTAAAACCCACTGATACAGATTTCATCTGTGGGTATCTCAATCCATCGGTAGTTTCCAGTTCGGGGTCCCAAAGCTTGAAGTTGGAGAACGTCAGCAGATTGGTTCCTCTTGCAAACAAACGGCAGCCGCGGATGCCAATTTTGGTAGTCCAACGTTGCGGAAGAGTATATCCAAGTTCCAGATTCTTCAGGCGCAGGAAACTCATGTCACGCAACCACCATGTGGAAGCTTGTTCATTGTTTGCCACAGCCTTGTCTCCCATACGGGGCCAGAATACATCTTGCCTCGGATTTTCAGGTGTCCAACGGTCGTCAATGTTCGAATAGATGTTACCAGCACCTAAGGAAGAACCCGGCAACCAGGTCTCTCCGCCCAAGAGCTGGTAGGTTTTACCTGTTCCTTGGAAGAATACTCCCAAATCGAACGACTTATAGCTTACTGTAGCTCCAAAACCATAGACAATCTCGGGAATACGTGTACCACCAATGGCTGTTTTATCTACTGCGGTCACTTCACCATCCCCGTTCAAATCTTTGTATTTAATGTCACCGGGACGTAGGTTACTCATATCACTGAACTTCTGTGCCGGAATTCCTTCCTTAAGCATACCGTTTTCATCGAAATCATCTTCCGTAAAGAGCCTTTCGGCTATCAAGCCAAACAATTGCCCTATAGGCTTACCGGTTTGCGAACGGTATGTACCCAAGATGGCGGCAGGTTCGTCTATTTCCACAACCTTATTGTGTGCGTAGGTATAGTTTGCCATAGCGGAAATGGCCCAATCGCTATTGAACTTATGGTTGACATTCAAAGACACATCAAATCCCTGATTCTCGACCTTGCCATAATTGGCCCAAACGGGGCGGTTGAATCCGGTAGAACCAGGTACATTGGTACGCTTCATAAAGATATCTTCACGCTTCTCCTTAAACACATCCACAACAATATTCACGCTATTGTTCCATAACCCCAAATCTAGTCCAGCATTCATCTTAGTCACAGTCTCCCAGGTCAGGTCAGATACACCAATCTCACCTTCCGAACGTCCCAAGCGATATATCTCTGCATCCGTACCCCAGCGATAAGAACCCGTATCAACGATAGTGGAAATATATGCAAAACGTCTGTAATCTGCGCGTCCCCTGATTCCCAACTCACTGTTTCCTGCCTTACCCCAAGTAGCCCTCAACTTTAAATTGGAGATGATACCTGAAAGCGGCTCCATAAACTTTTCCTGAGACACAATCCATCCTATCGCCGCTGCCGGGAAAAAGCCGAAGCGTTTGCCCTTGGCAAAGTTCTCGGAACCGTTATAACCGAAATTCAGCTCGGCGATATAACGGCTGTCATAAGTGTACGAGAGTCTTCCAGCTATACCTTGTGTACGATAAGGAAGCGCTTCTCCGTTGTTGTAGTCCTTTTGATTGTACAAAAACATCCCCCCCACATCATGTACGTCACCGAAAACATGATTGTACGAAAGCATTCCTTCCAGATAGATGGACTGGTCGCCCCATTCAGCTCCTTTTGCATAGCCCAGGAACTCTTGTCCGGTGGTCTGCACATCAGTGATGATGTTGCCCTCTGCATCGCGTGCGGTGGCGGGATTGTAGTAATAGGGGTTCTTGGAACGTGTTACGGAAGTTGCCGAGAACTTGTCGAAAGAGAAGGTTCCTTTGAACTTCAATCCCGGTGTAACGAACTTCAAATCTTGTTCCAACGATACTAAGGATTCAATCTTATTATGATTTAGTTTTTCGTATCCACGCTGCGTGGCCCACGCCCAAGGGTTCTCCTTGTACATCACACGTGGAATGCGCCCATCGGCATAGATAGCCGGATGCACGTAGGGAGGTACACGCATGGCTTGATAGAAAATGCCCTGGTTGGTTTCCGTGTCTCCCGGAGGAGCGTTACGAGTTTGCAGGAATACGCCCACATTGGCGCGGAACAAAGTGGTGGGAGTCACATTCACATCTACATTGGAACGCACCGTATATCGGCTCACCTTCAGGGAAGAGTCCCACTCCTGGTTTTTGTCGCGTTCAATGATACCGTTCTCATTGTAATATCCTGCCACCAACGCATAACGAAGAATGTCCGTACCACCGTTGACACTAACGTTCGCCTTTGTGTTGTCTGCATGGTCTTTGGAGATAACATCCCACCAATTCACATCGGGATAGAGTTCCGGGTCGGTCTGGTTCTTGTAGTTCAGCAGGGTGGCTTCGCTTACAAACGGGTTTCTACCCTGCTCGGCATACATTTCGTTAATCAGTTCCAGATACTTCACACTGCCGATGTAGTCGGGTATCTTGATGGGTTGCGTAAAGGAGTGTTCGAAGCGGACGTTCACCTGCGGCTTTCCAATCTTGCCGCGCTTGGTCTCAATCATCACTACACCATTGGCACCGCGCACACCATAGACGGCACTGGCGGCAGCATCCTTCAACACGGAAAAGGAGGCGATTTCTTCAGGGTCGATGTCGTGGAGCGAACGCTCGACGCCGTCCACCAATACCAGCGGATTGGTATTGCCAGTAAAGCTACTGATACCACGAATCCAGAAGTCGGAGTTATTGAACCAAGGGTCACCGCTACGCTGAACCGCAATCACACCGGGAACCATACCCGCCAAGTTGTTACTAAGCGAACGGCTGGGAGCCGCGGCAAGTTTGGCCGGCTCTATATTGGTAATGGAGCCGACCACAGAAGCTTTCTTCTGCGTTCCGAAGCCCACTACCACCACTTCGTCAAGGGCTGCCACATCTTCTTCCAAAGCTACATCAAGCACTCCTTTGGAGCCTACCGCTACCACTTTATCCTTAAAGCCAATATAAGAGAATTTTAATGACGGCTTATTACCTTTCAACGTAATCGTATACGTACCGTTGATGTCCGTCACCACACCATTAGAAGGGTCTGCCGCCTCCGTCACATTCACACCGATGAGCAACTCACCCTGTGCATCCATCACACGTCCGGTCACCTTCTTAGGCGACTGGGCAAATGCCGAGCTACTGATGCACAACAGTAGCATCAGCATCCAGCCCACAAATTGCTTTTTGGGAATATTCTTCATTTCGTACCTTTATTAATGATTTATTGAATTTGCTGCTCCGTAGAACTATTTTTCCATAGTCGTGCCAATATAGTGGCACAGTTTTGCCAATATAGAGACACAGTTTTGCCAATATAATGGCAAAACCCCGGATATAAATATCAGCCTATGAACGTATAAAAAAAGAGCGTTACAAAAGTTTACTCGTTGCCCCACAGAGTGGCTTTGTTACCCTTGGACTTACGCCAGGCATCCCGCCAACGATGTATATCAACATGGTTGATGAAAGGTTTCGGAGCACGCTGTGCCTTTGTAGGAGCTTCGGGAAGAGCCACAGCCGAATCTTGGTACCAATAAGCCACGGTAGACAAATCCAACGTCAAGTTGTTGTTGGAGCCATGTTCGATGGTTCCCTTCAGGCTCTTTTCAAAGAAAATGGGATCTTCAATGAAGAATCGGTAAACGTGGGTACGACCCAGCCAGCCTATATCATTGTTCACACGGGGATAACCGAAGTAAGGATGCGAGAAGGCTTCTTTAGGACACCAGGCCGTATTGAAGAAGTCTTCCGTACCTGTACCTATCAGCGAGGGAACCTTTTCTCCATCAATGAACCACATGTCGTCACCTTCGCCATACCACATGGGAGTGGGACAATGCACATAGTAATTGATACCTACAAAGTGTCCCTTGCCTTGGGTTTCCATGAACACATAGTTGCGTTCGCCGGTGGTGTTCGGCTTCTGGGCACCGGTAACTCCCCACTCCGTCTCGCCTTCGGGAAGTGCTTCAGTCAGGTTGTGGTTATACCAGGCATGAAAGCGGCCCATGTCCTTGGGAAGCTTCGCCATCTCCAGATAATCCACGTAGAAGTAGAAAGCATCTATGTTGCGGTCGCTCTGGTTCTCAATTTCAATGCGTGCGCCCTTCTCGAAAGGCATAGCGAAATAGCACGACAGACCGGTACCGTTTTCAGGACCGGCCGAAAGAGGCAAGGATGCGTAGTTGTATCTCTCATCCCAGCCTTGTCCGAAGAAAGGGCCGATGGGAGACTCTACCGAAGGATAATCGTTGCCGTCCCAATACATGCGAATGATAATGTCGTTTCTGCTCAAAGTGGGAGGTGGAGGCGCAATCGTCACCCAAATGTGGTTGATGACTCCCGTTCCCTTGATGTCTGCAATGATGCGTTTCTCACCTGGTTTGAAGGGCTCCAAGTGATCTCTGTTACCTCCGGTAGGATCTGTACTGGAGATTCTTTTGTTTTTTACACCCGACTTCAACTTTGCCAAGTCAAACATTTCGTTCATCATGTTCGACTGTGCAAAAACAGTAGGAAAGTACAATCCCAGAACAAGGGAGAGTAACAAACTGAATTTTGTAATTCTTCTCATAAATTTTTGTTTACATTGATTAATTAGATGATTAATATTCCAATAAATATGGTTTCTCATTGAATGTTTTCCACAGCAATTCTCCAAACAATGTATTGGCCCATGCAAACCAGCTCCTTGTGAATTTCTTGGGGTCATCCTTGTGGAATGACTCGTGCATGAACCCGGTACCGGCATGCGTTTTCTGGAGCATCTGGATACATTGCTGTAACTCTTTATCGTCTTGAGCAGTCAGGGCTTTCATTATCAGGCTCATCGGCCATATCATGTCCGTACCAATATGATGTCCTCCTATCCCTTCAAAATAAGAACCTTTAAAGAAATAAGGATTGTATTCCGACCACACGAATCTTCTGGTATTGGCATAAATTGCATCATCACTATCAACACCACCCAGATAGGGTAACGCCAGCAGATTAGGGACGTTGGCATCATCACTAAGATAAGCCGATCCAAAGCCATCTATTTCAAAAGCATAGATTTTACCGAACTTCGGATGATTCACCACGGCATAAGTCTGCAAAGCATTATAAACTTCTTTACTCAACGCCAACAGTTCATCAGCCAGTACATTGTCTTTGGTTATCTTTTGAACCATTTCGGAAGCCTGCCTCAAACTGGCCACCGCAAAGAAATTGGACGGGACGAGAAAAGGAAAGATAGTGGCATCATCACTAGGCCTGAAAGTAGAGCAAATCAATCCGACCGGATTTACTTTATAGCCCACTCCACCCATAGGAACAGCATCTATAGCCCATTCCGAAGTTCTGCGAAAGCTATAAGGCCCGTTACCATCTTTTCTCTGCTGTTCCTTGCAGACCCTTAAAACGGTTTCTATCGCCTTCTTCCATTGCGCATCGAAAGGAGAAGCATCATTTGTCTTTTTCCAGTATCCATATGCCAGGCGAATGGGATAGCAAAGCGAATCCAACTCGTATTTACGCTCATGAATACCCGGTTTCATCTCCGTATGGTCGCTGTTCCATCTTGTATACTTCGTATCATCATCATAAAAGGCATTGGCATACGGATCCTTCAATATAAAGGAGGTCTGCTTATTGATAACGCCAATTATCAGTCTTTGCAGGTTCTTATCTTCAGACATGAAATCCAAATACGGATATACTTGGGCAGAACTATCCCTTAACCACATGGCATCAATATCACCGGTAATCACATATGTATCCGGTCGGCCATCCTTTTCTGAATAAAAAACGGTTGTGTCCAACGTATTCGGAAAACAATTCCCAAACAGCCAGCCCAGTTCTTCATTCTTGACCTTCTGTTTAAAAGTAGTAATGGCCTTTTCAATGGCAGGACTTTTGAAGTTCCTTTCCGATATAGGCTTCCTTACTGTTGGAAACGACGAAAAAGAGGCAGCTGTCGAAGCTACGCCTGAATTCGCAAACATCAAGTTTTTATTCAGCGCATATCCTGCCCCCAAAAGGCCCACTCTCTTTATAAAATTTCTTCTGTTCATGTTATAAATCCATTGACTAAAAATATTATCCTGGAACAATCTTCTTATCCTAACAAACTAACAACTGATTGAAATACAATTTCAACTGATAAACATCACCCTTATAACCTTCTGATATGTAATAGCGCTCCTCCATCCTTTGCCAGATTCAGTTCAATGATATCCTTCCTTGTAACTTTCCGTACCTGTCTGTCCAGATGGTTTGGATTCCGGTCCACATCCTCTGCATCGGTATAGATCGTTGCTTGGTAGTCTCCCTCACTAAGGAAGTCCAATTCCAATTTCAGATTCCTTTCCGCACCGTTGTTTAGCGAGCCTACCCACCAGTCCGAACCGCTCCTGCGGGCCACCGTGACATGCTCATTCATCCTTGCCAGCGGAACTCTTATCTCATCCCACGTTCCCGGCACGGTACGGAGCACCTCGAACCCCGGTTGACCTTCATAAGCCTTTGGCGTATCGCACAACGAGGTGAGATGGTTTTCCAAAACCACATACATGGCCAACATATGGCAGCGTGTGCTCATTACATGAGGATTTACATACTGTATCTTGAACTCCGAGCGCGGCAGTGCCCTGAACCCTCCCAGGTGATAGTCCGTCGCTCCCGCCAGCATCCTGGTGAAGGGTATCGCAATGTCATGGTCCGCATTCACCAGCGTGTCCCATTTGCATACTTCATAGTTGAGTGTCCCCTCCCGTGTGAATTCATTCGGATACGTCCTTACCAGTCCGGAAGGCTTGCTCGACCCATGGAACTGTATGAAGAGCCTGTGTCTTGCCGCACATTCCAGTATCTCTTCTTGGATGCGTATCATCTCTTGGTCATTGCGGTCCATGAAGTCCACCATGAGTCCTTTTACTCCCCATCCCTCATAGAGCGCAAAGGCTTCTTCGAGTTTGTCGTACAACGGTCTCCAGTGTACCCACAGATGTATGCCAACCCCCTTGCTCCTTGCATATTCCACAATTCTTGGCATGTTCAGGCACGGTATCGGTTTTGTAACGTCCGCATTGGGTCCCGCCCATCCGAAATTGAAGTTGTCATCATAGTACCAAGGAGTCTCTGCATATCCGTAGATTCCATGTGCATCCAAGCCATTGCGTGCTGCAAAATCGATGTAGTACTTGTTTGTATCGAAGTTGTTTCCCGGAGAGAACGTGCTGTCCGGCACGACATTCCCGTTCCACCATGTGAACGTGGTCCTGCAAGGCTTAATCCATGAAGTGTCTTCAATCCTGCAGGGCTCGTTCAGGCTTGTTAGTATATTCGTCTCCAGCAATCCTCCCACCCGGTCTGCAACGGAGATTACGCGCCACGGGGTACGGTGCGGGAAACTGTCTGTCTCGACCTTTATCTTCTCCTGCCCCAGTTTTGGCGAGAGCTTTCCCACCAGTCCACCCTTCTCCTTCACCAGGTACATTCCCGCATAGTCCCTTATGGCCGCTTCAGTTATAGCCACTGCCACCCCGTTGTCGAACTCGAATGTCGCCGGCATCTCTATCAGCCTTTTCCTTGCCACCTTGTCATATCTTACATGACTGTATACCCCTTCGTGTGTATTCACATACCCGGGCAGGTACATGAGCAACGCCATCGGGTTTCCTTGCAAGTTGAACTGTGTCCTTTCATCATACATCACGTATGAATCCCATGCTTTCTGTTCCGGAAATTCATATCTGAATGCTATCCCGTCATCGAATGCCCTTACAACCAGGTTTATCAGACGGCCGGAATCTGACCGTTCCTGCATGGGAACGGTCATTTCATTACAACGGCTACGTACACTACTTGTCTTGCCGACAATGAGCTTGTATGTCTCATCAATCTTTTTACGCTGCACCTTTCCTGCTTTAAGATTCCTTCCGAACTCTCCGCTATCAAAGCTGAAACCAAGCAAAGAATTTGTTATAAGAGGCTGCTTCCTATAGTCGATGTCATATGAAACACTCTCCGACGTCACTTTCAGAGAAAATCTAAGTTTTCCATCAGGAGACGATACAGACATTCTCTGCTGTGCAGAAACAGCCATAAAGCAAAATAGTGCAACACACAAAACAAAAAGTTTCTTCTTCTCTGTCATCTTAATCTGTCTTTGATTGTACATCCTATCCTAATTGACCTCAATCCACAATCTTGCCCGAAACATTATAGCGTTTCACATCAATGTTGCCATAAACCACATTCAACACAGGCTTTCCTGCTTTCCATTCAATGGTTCCGAAACCGGTATCAGTACTGATGAAACTTTTGAAATCACCAATCTTAGAATTGATGTACATGGTTTTGTCAACAGCATCATACCGTACTCCTGTAAGCCCCTGCAACATTCCATAGCTTGCCATGGCACGTGCATACCAGTGGCCGCACTCTATCTCATTGAATGGGTTTCTTACTCTTCCATCATATCTCTCACGGCATTCACGGACAATATCCAAGCCCTTTTCCACCTCACCTTTCATCATCAAATGACTGGCAACCTGATATTCGATACCGGTCCAGACTTCATTGCTGTATACAAAAGGCAGTGACAGCATACCACCCTTCGGCCATGTGCAAAGCAATAATCCGCCATCCTTACCACAAGCATACACCGGTCTTTGAGGATTGAAATGGTCTATCAAGTCATGTTTCAGATTGTATTTGTGTACGGCCACCAGATGGCTCCTGACCTTTTCATTGTCCAGCACTTCATCCAGTCCGCATACGGAAGCCATCCACATCCCTAAAATTCCATCGGACAGACAACCGGTACCGTATTGGTATTTTGGCCCTTCTTCCTTCAGCAATTTCAGGGCCTCTTCGGAATAACTTCCCCCGAAAGACATTACATCAACCGGATTGGGAGCCTGAAGCCCTTCCCACTGAATTTTCTGTATGAAATATTCTCCATCGAAGAGTGCAGTTTCCATGTATTTCTTGCCTTTTGACAGCAGGGCCGTATATTCCTTAACGGGTTGCTTCAGCTCCTTGCCCATCTCTATAAACGCAGTCAAAGCTCCCAAATAGAAACTTGTACACATGCCGTCCGGTCCCCAGAACTCGATGTCATAAGTATTGTGGTGCGGCTCTTCAAGATAGCCCTTATGCAAGGGGTCCCATGTACGGATGCAATAGTCAAGACTCTTTTTCACTGCCGGGAAAAGGTCTTTCATCCACTGTGTATCCCCGCTGATACGCCATTCACGGTAAACTTTCATAATCCCGCCCAACTGTCCGTCGGCAGCAGCATGGAAGTTGTGAGGCGGTGCCGAAATAGGCAAGTTGACTCTAAAATTCTGGTGTCCTTCCGTATTCTGGCTTACCCTGAATTCCGTTTCACGCAAGGTTCTTTCCAAAGACGGGAACAAATGGGGCAAAGCCTGTGCATAGTTCCACACATGCGTACAACTTCCGTGACAAGAGCCAAAAGAATCCTGACATCCTTCCCAAGCCCAAAATCTTCCATCCCATTGACGTAATACCGTAGGAGATTTCAATATAGTTAAATTAGCAGCAACAGCCTCCAGTACTTCTGCCGGCAAAGAGGAACTATAGAATGCATCGCTGAACAGCCGGCTGTTCTTTTCCAGCATCGCCTGGTTTGCATCCCAATAGCCGATAACCTCATTCAAACTCTTGAAGCGCTCCGAGTACCAAGGTCTGTAGGTAGCTTCGACATCTCCTTCATCTGCCAGGAATTGTTTTTCTTCTTCAGAAGAATCCACAACCTGCCAGTCTCCCCAACTGTTACTTTCAAAATCGGCAAGTAAGGTGGATGTAGAAGACAAGTTGTAAATATCTTCATTCCTATTGTCTGTCAACACAAACTGGTCGGCCAGAATATGTCCCCACGGGTAAACATCCAAATCAATGACTTTCACAAAAGCCTTCTTTCCTTGATAAGGTTTCAAATCCCATACGGTTTCACTCAGAGTCTCCGTCTGATTTCCGACCGCCGTCTCTACAATCTTTCCGTCTACTACAAGATTTACAGAAGTACGGTCAGCCTGACTGCCTCCACCTACCAGAAACTTCAGATATCTTTTCCCAATATTGAACTCAGGAGACTGAATAATACCCGTCAGTCCATCTCCACCCCTATCGAACGAGTTCAGCAACTGCTTGCCGACAAAGCCGCTCACAGGTTGCTGACCGGAAGCCGTTCCCTTGCAGGGCATTCCCGTAAATGCCTGTCCTACCTTTCTGGCACCACCGATAGAAAGGTTTGAATCGGGCAGATACCAGCAGAAGTTTACCCTGACTGTTTTCGTCTCTCCCGGCTGCAACGCTAACGGAACATAAACAGACGCTCCCGGAGCAGCACCTTTAACCGGTTGCTTATCAGCGATCCGCCCATAGCGAATATTATCCCAAACCACAGTCTGCGGATCGAACCAGGCACCACGGAACCAACAATGGTCTACGACAGCAGCATCATTGTCCACATAAATGGCCAGTCCGCTGTTGTTCTGATCGGATTCTAAAACAAACCCGTTCTTTACTCCTTGAATAGTACCCTGACCATCAATGAAATTTTTGGTATTATAAGAAAATACCGTCTCGATAGCCTTACCGGAAGTATTTGTAAATTGATATTCCAGTACTCCAACCGGCAAACTGGAATTGTCCGCATCCGTCGGAATGAAAGGACTCCAACCCGTAATCTTTGCAGCCAAAGGCATATCCTTGTCTTTCAAATCTACAGTTGCAAAAGGGAAACGTGCCTGGAATACCGCCTCTTCAAAGCGTGGAAGACCGTACGTCTTGTCTCCCCTACCTAAACCACTCTGTGCAGGACCAAATAACTTCCAAGTCGGAACCTGCCCTTCCAATACCTTTGCTCCGTTCTCAACCCCCTTTACA
The DNA here is from genome assembly GCF_003602995.1 of Bacteroides sp. AF25-38AC. NCBI lineage: Bacteria > Pseudomonadati > Bacteroidota > Bacteroidia > Bacteroidales > Bacteroidaceae > Bacteroides > Bacteroides sp. AF25-38AC. Next base: position 206,514 of record NZ_QTMD01000003.1, read on the forward strand.
TAAATCGCAGCAAAGGTATACGGCTCATTCATCACATCAGGATGGTGTCTGAGAGACACATGCGAAATGGCACCGGTTCCCTCCAAACAGAACATTCCGGCGCCGATTCCCCCTATAGGAAATGCAATCTTATCCAGATATTCCTTTTGATACTTACCGTTAAACTCCCGCCCTTCACTGTTCTGGGACATTGCTTTACCCGGAAACAGTATAGCCACATTAAATAGGGCCAATAAAGTTAAAGTTGATCTTACCATAGTTGAATTATTAATGTTAACGAATCATTATTCTATTTTTCCAAATTTATCAAGGATGCGGTTGTACGCTTCAGCCGCTGCTCCATTTCCCCAATCATAGATTGTAAACTCACCCATACCTTCACCTACCGGATTTGTACGGCCGCCATGCCCGTAATTTTCCATCATGAATCCATAATCCTCTGAAGCAAAGAACGGATGGACTTTTTCCCATTGCTGTTTGGTTTGAGGATTTTCAGTACAATACATCATTACAAAAGATGCCTTAAGTGCAGCATATCCCCGTTCTATATACTCTGGCTTATCAAAAAGTTTTCCATATTGAATGATGAGTTCGGAAAAAAGACTTTCGCGTGAATCATTCCATTCACCATCGGCATTCAACACACCAAAACCACCCAATACATTTACATACATGTATGGCGGCTGCCACGATGCTTGGGTCATCAGCAATTCATCAAGTGTACGCTGTCCATAATCAAGATATTCTTTATTTGAGGTAAGACGATAGCACTCCAGTAAGGCTTCAGCTGTCCAGAACATTGAAAAATTATTCTGTTTATGCATATTGTTCCGCAAAACTTTTTTACCTACCAAGTTATCCGAACCGTAACGAGAACAAGACCAATAGGTTTCAAAGTCTTCCCACTTCCCAACCGGGATAATTTCATGGATAACTGCATTCATGGCTTTAAATGCTGCCCGTTTATACTCTTCCTTATGTGTAAGCTCATACAGTTTAAGTAAAAAAGTAACTGATAAAGATGTTTCAGGAGAAGCATTCAAATGGTTCATCGGCTGCATTGTCTTTAAGTCAAGCCAGCCAGGGAAAAAACCATTTTCATACTGTATTCCAAGTAAAGCCATCGCATAATCTTCTGCATAAGCCAAAAGACGGGCATCTTTTTCTAATTCATCATACCACCGAAGCATCAACAATGCTGTCCAACTCATATCAAGAATATGATACGGAGATTCTTTCGGATTCCAGGTATAAGGATTTCTGTTGGAATTTCCCCAATAATAGGTATTCCACCCCTTGCTCCGATTATACTTTTTACCATCAATCTCTACTTCATGCATTTCCGTACCGATAAGTCCATAGAAAAAACCATTCCTCTGCGGAAATGACAGAGCCAGTTCTTTTGTCAAATTTGCTTTTGCAAGAAGCTCCCTATTACCGGTTCTTCTTGCATATCGATATAATCCACTTGCAGAACGCAATGAACTGAACCATGCCTGATTCCAGATAGAACGAAATTCACGTTCATTAATCTCTCCCGGATAATTAGGACTTTGAGTAACATTCACAATAAATACGGGAGCACCCACTTTTTTCCCATCTAACTCAAATTGCTGCCACACATTTTCTGACCATGAATTAAAAGCCCAATTATAAGTATGTTTCACATACGTTTCTAGGTTCTCCTTCACCGGATTACCTTTCTCATATGCAGCATGCCCCCATCGACTCCACATAAATTCTAACGGCTTCTTAAAAGGATTCCGCAATACTTCCTTGCTATCAGAATACATCAAATAAAAGCCTATTTCAATATCTCCTTTTGGGTAAGTAGTTTCTTGATCACGCTCAAACAGAACGTGTTCGGATACATGGTTATTACACATTCCGAGAATAAGTGTATTAGAGGATGCGTCCATATCCATATACCATCGTACAGGAGTCCCCTTCTGCATAATATCCAAATCGGGGATAAGAATAAGAGTTTGATGATCGTCTGCTACGATAAGGGCAGGAGAACGGAATACATGTTGATCGATGACATTTCTATCAGTAGGAGTAAGATGTGGCGCCCAATGGAATGAAGGTAAAAAATCCGGCTTTACCGCTATACGCCAATCACCTTGTTGAACAGAGTTTTTAAGCGAAAAAGAAAGGTTTATGTACAAAGTGTTGTTATCTATCACTTTCACATGGCTTTTTCCTCTCTCAATTCCTAATAAATCATACTGTATAATATCAATAGCTTTACTAAAATTCTTCGGAAAAACACCCTTATTCAACTCAATTCTCTCTTGTGCATCCCAATGCTCTTGAGCAAAGATGCCTATGTTGGACATTATCATCCAAACAAAAGTTATAATTAATGTGCGTGTGTTCATGATATTATATTTATCAATATAATTAAAACTCTCCCATATCAGCCAATTCAGCCTTCATTAAAAAAACATTATAAGGCATCCACATTGACATCGTAAAATATAAATTATCACCAGTTACCGACAACGGATGAATGTAAGAACCATACAATTGGGCATACTCTCTACCATTAGCAAGCTCATAGGGTTCACTCCATGGGCCAGTTATGTCTTCTGCCGTACGCATAGTTATATTATATCTATCTGCATTGAAATAAGCAATTATCCATTTCTTATGTGTCTCGTTATATATAAAAGAAAGTTCACCAACCTTATCTTCTATTAATACAGTTGCCTCATTTTCATTGCCTTTTATCCATTGATTAGTAAAAGAATTCCAATATTCATAAGCTGTCTTATTCTCAATATCTGTTTCATGAAATCGTGCTAATTTAGCATTGCTATCCCTCCCCGTTTGAGTACCTATCATATAAACATATCCATCTTTCTTAAAGTACCCTACCTGGCCAAAAAAACTATAAGATGAGAAGGTTATATCTTTACATTTAGCCCATGTCAAACCATTATCAACCGACTTATATATTCCCGAATAATTTGTAATCCATCCCGTCCAATTTCTCATATTAAAATAATGTACATAATCTATTCCATTAGCACGAATAGCAGCTGTTGGGATAGAAGTCCAATCACCATTACCTGACGAATCTTTTCCCCCATATACTATCTCGCGGGCATACCCTTTATCATCAGTAGCCATATTGCTGAATGACAATCCATCTTCTAAATCATTATCCTCCGAGAAAGCCAGCACATTACTACGCCAACTCCCTCCGTTAGGTCCAGGATTAGCTGGATTAGGCTTAAAGTCATACCCAAAAGTATCACCAAAGAAAATTCCATATTTTCCGGGCTGCATCTCCCAAATAATGCCAAGATCTGTTCCTCCTACATTCCATTTTGTCGCAGTATTATTAGGACTTGGAAAGTTTTCTCCATTTATTATACTCCCTGTAACACGAGCTATACGAGTAACATTACGAATAAAAAAACCCCAACGGTTATCCACATTCAAAGAGAGCTCTTTTGACATATTACCATCTTTGTAAAAGGCAGCTAATACTAGCCGAAATTTCTGTGGATCTGTTTTTTGGATGGTATAATTGAAAATATAATCAGACGTAAGTTCGCTTTGACTTATCTTAGCTGAATAGCTGTCACCTACACTCTTTCTAACCAGCAAATAATCTATGGCATCAATATCCTTAAAATTCAATGTTGTTGATACAATTTTTGTATCCTTATTTGGAATCAAATGAGTATCCAAAGGTATAATTTCATCAATAGGAATATAAGTTTCAGTTTCTTGTTCAGAAGTACAAGAAACAAATAAAAATATAAACGAAGAGAATGCTATAAATAATATGTTTTTCATGTCTATTGATTCATTTTTCAATTTATCGTAACCAGATAACCCATTCGCCTTATATCAAATATTAAAATAGAGAGTGAGCTGACTCAGAAAAATACCAGTAAAAGCCCACTCTCTATCATTAACTACAAAAATCCTTCTCGAAACTATTCGACATTAACTATTACACCCTCAGAAGTAACAGTAGATGTACGCCCTGTTTCTTGATTTTCCTCAGTAAAAGTACCTACCAATTTAACGATATAGCGATACTTCTTAGCAGGATCAATAGTGAAAGTATGAGAGGTTTCCTCATTTACCAAGGTTATTCTATCTCTATAAATATTATTTTCCACTATTTGAATCTGTACTGAAATAGGACGTCTGAAGTCTTCTGGAATTACTGAAGGAATACTCCAAGTCAATGTCACTGTAGTAGCATTATCTTGAATATACTGCACATTCTCAGGCGTAGGCATGAAATAATTCAAGCCCTTGTCATCAAGCACATCTCTGTCATAGCAGCTGGACAGTGATAACACTACCAACAACATTGTAAAAATGGTTACTATCTTTTTCATAATTTTCTTCTTAATAGTTAAACATTAATATCCCGGATTCTGCGTATAGTTACCCTTTGAATAATTCATTTGTGGTTGGGAAATCGGAAAGTACTCATCACGACCGGCAGTAAAACGAGCATCATTGAACCAATCGAAGCGAGTTCTTTCAATAGCAAAATATTCGTTCATTGTCTTTTCCAACAATCCCCAACGCTGCAAATCAAAGAAACGATGACCTTCGCAAGCAAATTCAAGACGATTTTCCCACATTAAGGCTTTCCATGCAAAGTCCTTAGTCCAATTACAGTTAATACCCGGCTGATAAGTAGCAATATGATAATTCATTGTATATGAACCGTCAGCTTGAGTCAAACGAACCAAACTATTGGCAGCACGAGTACGAATCTGGTTAATATATGGCAGGGCTTCCATTTCTCTATCCAATTGAATCAAAATCTCAGCTTTCCACAGCAACACGTCATCGTAACGAATCATCTTCTTATTCATAGAATTAAATTGCCATCCATCATAAGCAATACAACCACAATCAGGATGTGGCATATCTTTGATGGGTTTCAAGAAACTATAAGTAATCGGATCACGAGTAGCAGTTGAATGGAATAATAAATCAGGATCATACTTCCAAGGCTGTCCAGGAGCTACGATAGTATGGCTAAATCGGGGATCCCATGTATACTTATCAAAGTAAGGCTTAGCGCCAGAATTAACGATATCCAAATTATAAGAACCATCTGAATTTTTAATATATTGACCATAATCATCCTCATTATAATCCTCGAAACGGGGTAAACCGTTTTCATCTGTCTTAAACGCATTAGTCAACGTATAGCTAGCATGGTTAAAGTCACAACACTTAAATACAAAATTACCAGGTTGTGTTTCGGGCCACATCCATGGATGATTCAAACCTTCAGCGCGATTAAATCGACCTGCTGTATGAAAATTATTATCAAGAGCAAATTGTAATTCCCAAATGGATTCTTTAGTAGCATTATCATACTCTACCAAAAAGTTATTACCAAAATCAGATTCCAAACCTACACGACCACCTTCTTGATCAATAATTTTATCAATATAAGGCAAAGCTTCTGCAAGTAATTCCTTATTGATATTTATCACCTGATGACGGTCATCCTGTTCGTAAGCCATATTTAATATTGTCCTAGCAACCATAGCAGTAGCAGCATTACGGCTTACACGGCCTTTATCCATCTGATCCAAAGGCAATAATTCTTCAGCTTTCTTAAAATCATCAAGAATACGTTGCCATAAGTAGAGATCATTCCCTTTATCCAATTCACGGTTAGGCACTGCTTCAAAAGCATCTGACATACCTACTACATTCTCATCAATATAGGGTACATATTTCCAAAGTTTTTTCAAACGATACAACGTAAATGAACGAATAAAGAGCATCTCACCCATAAAACTATTCTTATTAGGCAACTCTTCTTCCGTAAAATTTGCCATTCTTTGAATTGCTGTATTACATCTTTGGATAACTTGATAAGAATTATACCAAGTACCATCCAATGCACCGGTATTAGGATTTACATAAGTAAAAAGCGATATGTTACCAAAAGAACCTACAGCATCAGCAACACCACCACCACCTTTGTAGCAGTCATCCGAACGCATAGAACCACTCCACCAATACATATAAGGAGAGGAATCCAATGACCCCATCTCACACATACGGGCATAGGCTGCTGTGACAAAACCTTCTATATCGCTAGGTTTGTTAAGTATATTTTGGTCCAGAACTTGTTTAGGATTGATATCCAAATATGAATCACAACTGCTGACTCCTAATATAGAGCATAGAGCAATTGATAAAGTTATATATTTGCTTTTCATAATAATTTATTAATTAAGTTTAAAAAGAAACATTGATACCGAAATTGAAAGTAAATGGTGTCAGATAATGATAAGAAGGTCTTTCTGGATCGAAACTTGTATATTTGTCATCTCCCCAAAACTTCTTCAAAGTAAATACATTATATGCAGCAGCATACAAACGCAGATTACTCATATGCATTTTTTTGATAAGCTTAGTCGGAAATGTATAACCCAATTCAATATTTCTCAACTTAATGTATGAACCATCTTCTATGAACCAAGAAGAGAATCTTTGTTCTTGATTGGCAGTATTATTCGAGATAGCCGGAATATCAGAATTCGGATTGTCAGGTGACCAACCGCCCAACATACGAGTTGCATGATTTTTCCATGCAGGATTGGTGAAAAGCCAAATATCACTCTCTTTCTTCCAGTCGCTATTTACATCATTACCGAACATACCCTCAAAAAACAAGTTCAAATCAAAACCCTTATAAGCGAAATCAAAATTAAGACCTCCAAAGAAATCCGGGTCATAGCAACCTATCCAAGTTCTATCATATGTTTCATTGATTACACCATCACCATCTAAGTCCTTGTAGCGAATACGTCCAACTGCTTTACCTGGCTGGTCTGCATGAGCATCAACTTCCTCTTGAGTTTTGAAAATACCATCAGCTACCAAACCATAAGCAGAATTTGGAGAACGTCCTAAAATCAAATCGTGTACACCATCACCAGCATACTTATTGATTACATTGGAAGGAAGGTCAGTCAATTCAGTTTTGTATGTACCAATATTGGCACTAACAGCCCACTGGAATTCACTGGAGGGGTCACTCTTGAAAGATACTGTAAATTCTACACCTTGGTTATTCATACTAGCACCATTAACCCAAGGTTCACCACCTTCACCCATTGCTGCGATATATGGAGTCTGGACCAAGATATCATTTGTTTTCTTATAGTAATAGTCAAAAGAACCAGTCAAACGTTGATTGAAAAATCCAAAGTCAACGCCGAAGTCTGTTTGTTTGGTTGTTTCCCATTTCAAATCAGGGTTACCAATCCAAGTTCTTCTATAGCCAGACTGCAAAGCGCCGGTTGCTTGTCCCTTAATAGGATATGCAGTATCAAAATAATTAGTAGTAAATGGAGTAGTTGTGTAACCACGAGGTAATCCTTGTACACTACCATTCGTACCCCAACTGAAACGAATTTTCAGATCAGACAACCAGTCCGCATCTTCCATAAAAGCTTCATCCTTAATTCTCCAACCAGCAGAAAATGCAGGAAATACACCATAACGATTATTGACACCAAACAAAGAAGAACCATCACGACGTACAGTTGCAGACAACAAATATTTACCAGCATATGAATAATTGGCCTTAGCAAAAAGAGAGAAATAAGTATATTCATCAGCAGAACTACTTACATCAATTTCATCACCGGTAGCAACACTAAGACCGGCAAAATCACGATCTTCCAAATAAAGTCCTTCTCTACTTGCATAAAAACCTTCTTGTACATAACGGGTAAACTCACTACCAAATACAGCATCAATATGGTGTTTTCCAAAACTTTTATTATAGGACAAAGTATTAGTCCATACATAATTTAACGGATGGGACTGGTTATTTCTTACATAATTTTTATCATTGCCTCTAAAACCAGTCTCTACATAAGCCCCATCTACTGTTCTACTATAAGAGTTACCATAATTTATACCAAACTGAGTTCTAGCAGATATACCATTCCAAATATTCAGGTCTGCAAAAACATTACCAATAATTTTCACATAATTATTGATATTATCTTTACCCATAGTCATTTTACGTACCGGATTATCAAAATCATCAAGTCCTGCAGGTCCTGCCCAGTTACCATTTACATCATAAACAGGAACCATAGGTGGCATAATCATAGCCAAAAAGGTTTCCCATTGACTTTTATACTGCAAATAAGAAATAGCTAAATTTTCTCCTACTTTCAAACGATCTTTAATCAAACTATATTCCGTGTTAGCACGTACAGAATATTGTTTGAAAAAAGAATGAATTTGTGTACCTTGGTTGTTAGTATACCCTAATGAAAACAAACTTTTAGCTTTATCCGAACCATTAGAAATAGTCAACTGATGATTTGTAGAAACTGCTGTACGGAAAATCTCATCCATCCAATTTGTATCAGTTGCTTTTACCAATTGATTATTATCCAAATATTCTTTCATTTTCATATTATCCAATACCAGCATTCCATTATCACCTCTATGATACTCATACTCAAAGCCATTTGGTAATAATAGGCCTGAACCATAAGCCCACTCATCATAAGCAGCAGCGCGGAAGGCAGCAGTACCCCATTCTGTGGCGTTCATCATTTCCGGTCTATTTATTATAGAACTTACAGAAACACTACCATTATAGTCAATGGTAGTCTTACCAGCTTTACCTTTTTTAGTTTGGACTAAAATCACACCACCAGAAGCACGTGCACCATAAATTGAGGCAGAAGCAGCATCTTTCAATACCTGAATAGATTCAATATCTCCTGAATTTATGTCACGTAGATTCAGACCTTCAGCTGGCATACCATCCAATACAATTAATGGAGTAACAGCTCCAGACAAAGAAGAAAGACCACGAATTTGAATGCCTATATCTTCTGCAGGATTACCGCCATTGTTGCTAATTTTCACACCGGCCATCTTACCCTGCATAGCTTTCATAACGTTAGCGGAAGTCTTCTTGATGTCTTTTGAATCCGCCAATGCAACCGATCCGGTTAAGTCAGCTTTTTTCTGAGTCATATAACCAGTGTATACAACGACTTCAGACAACATCGTAGCATCACTTTTCATAATAACATCCAAAGATTTCAAGCCTTTAACAGAATATTCTTCTGTTTTTTGACCAATATAAGAAAAGACTAACACAGCATTATCAGAAGGTATTCTTATCGAATATTTTCCCTCCACATCAGTAGTTGTACCTATAGTAGTTCCTTTAACGACAACATTTACCCCAATAAGAGGTTCATTAGTCCCTTCTTCCAGAACTGTTCCTTGTATTACTCTCGCTTGTTGAATCTCATTAGAAGTATCTACGCCATGCTCAGATACTTGAATAGATCCATTTGTCCCCGATGCAGCGGTTGCAAGGGGCAAATTATCCCCTGCATACACTGCAAATGATAGCATTGATGCCAATGCTATGAAACCATTCCTTTTAAAAGAAATCCTCATAATACTTTGATTTAATAGTTAATAAAAAAACAACGTAATTTTAAATATCGGGTATACCCAATTTTACCATCTTGGAATTTCCAAATCGTCCTTGCTCGGCAAAGCCGGGAATTTGGCATGCGGCTCGGCCTGGTACCAGAAAGTGGTCGACGAGATATCCGACTTCTGGTTGTTGTAGCGTCCGTCATGACGCCATCCCAAATCCTGTATCGTGACCTTCAGGTCCTTGTCGAAGCGTACCGGGTCAAGGATATGCCAGCGGTACAGCCCGAAAGCGGTCACCGCACGGTACAGCCCGTCGGGACGGATTACCTGGTGCATGCCGGCATAGGGGGTGGTGAACTCCTGGTACTGGCGCGTCTTCTGGTTCTCGAAATTGTACGAGCCGCAGAAGTAGTCCTCAGTCCCGGTCCCGCAGATAGTCGGGTATTCCTTGTCACCGTCCATGTAGAACTTGATTTCCCCTTCACCCCACCAGCAGTTGTCGTTTACACGCCATGCCAGGTAGGTACCCACGTACTGTCCCTTGCCCTTCACACCGTCAATCAGCGTGTGCAGCGACCCCTGGGTCGGGTTGGAGCGGCGGAACTGCGCGTGGAAGTAGGCCTCGTCCTCAGGAACTTCTGTCAAGGTGTAGTTGATTTGGTAGTACAGGCGCATCTCCTCGGCGGTGTTGATGTTCTCCAGCGTGATACGGGCTTTCTTGCGGAAAGGCATCTTCCAGTAGCAGTTGAAGGCGCTGCCCGGATTCACGCAGACGGCCAGTGAGGAGAGCTGTGCATATTCATTGTATGCGCTGCAGAAGAAGTCACCCACCGGACATTCGACGGAAGGCTCCTTCTCGTCGTCCCAGTACATTCTCAGGATGGAGAAGCGCCAGTTCCCGGTCGGTGTCATCCAGATCTGCTGGATGGCTCCCGGACCCTCGATTTCCGCAATCGTGATTGTCTCTCCCGGTTTCACGATGATGAAGGGGTTTACCTTCCAACCCTTGCCCAGGTCCTTGGCCGCATGGTGGGCGTTGGCCACATTGCGCTGATCCTTGTCCCTGACCGGATCGGCCATGCCGCCCTTGCCCTTCTCGCCTGTAAAGTTCTCAGGGCTGATGGAACGTGTCTTGGCATCGGACAGTCTTGACAGGTTACCCATGTTCATGTCCAGACCGTTGAACGGGTAGTTGCTTTGGGCGTAAACACCCACGGTGACCATGCATAAGGCCGCCAAAATTAATGATTTGATTCTCATGTTTTAAATAGATTAATGGTTTGTATACTTAGTTAATGGTTTCAGCAAGTTTTGCCAGTTCAAGATATTTCTTGTATAGTTTTTCGTAGATGAGGGCTCTTTTCTCATCCGGCCGGTATTCAGCCTCGATGTCCGACTCCATGTGCCTTGTCGCCTCGTTGATATCCTTGTACACCCCTGCGGCAACTGCCGCGAACATTGCCGCTCCCAAGGCACAGGTCTGTTCCGAGCGTACCACACGGATGGGCATGTCCAGCACGTCCGCCAGCGTCTGCATCACGAAGGGCGCCTTCTTGCTGATACCTCCGATGGCATTGACCGAATCAATGCGCAGCCCCTGGCCCTTCATATGCTCCACAATACGGCGGGAACCGAAGGCGGTGGCTTCCACCAGCGCACGGAATATTTCCGGGGCGCTGGTACCCAGCGTGAGTCCCGCAACGGCACCCTTCACGTTCTGGTCCGCATCGGGGGTACGGCGGCCGTTCATCCAGTCCAGGGCGACAACACCGTCCTCGGAGGGTTCCATGTCCTGGGCCTCACGGGTGAGTTCCACCAGCATGCCGTCCAGAACTTTCTGCCTGGCCTCCCCTCCGGGGATATCTTTCAGTGTCCATGCCAGCATCTTCCTGAACCAGGCGTAGATGTCTCCGAAAGCCGACTGCCCGGCTTCGAAACCGACGAATCCCGGAAGCACCGAACCGTCCACCTGGCCGCAGATTCCCTTGATACAGCGTCCGCCTACCTCGTCTTTGCCGGCAACCATG